>JAFUGY010000148.1 GCA_017469115.1 Oscillospiraceae bacterium | reverse complement strand
TACTCATCCACGAGCATCGCCTCGCCCTGCTCTACTTCTACTTCATATACTCTCTTGTTCAGTGTTACTTTGTATTTCATCTTATTCCTTTACCTCCTTGATGGACTTGAAGCGCAGCTCGTTGAGCGGAATTCCGGTGGCATCTGCCACGATGGCCATCACCATCGCCGCATCTCTGGGATCGGTGTTGTAAAGCTTAAACTCACCTGCTGTGCCCGGTGCGGGAGGAGCCTTTACAGGCTCTGCTGCCGGGGCAGGAGCTTTCGTCACAGGTTCATCTGCAGGGCCTGCGGCTGCAACCGGTTTCTTTGCTTTCCCGATGAAGTAGCTCGCCATTGCCAGCACAACCAGCATCAGCAGCACCAATCCGAGAAACACAACCAGATATCCCAGAATTGCAATCGCACCCGCCTGGCCTACGCCAAGGTTGATAAGCTCTGTTTTCATTTCTTAAACCTCCGTGATGGAATATTTAACCTTCTTTTCTTCCTGCTCACGGCGCTTCTCAAAGAAGTTTTCTGCTACCTGCGGGAATGCAATATAGCTGAGCACATCTTCTTCGCATTTTGCGGTGTCGCCAAGGGTCTTCTGCGCCTTTTCAAAGGTGTCCGTCGGCAAAGTGTCAGCATAACGGACTGTCAGAGGCTGCTCATCGCCGAGGATCTTCTTCCGGATCGCAGGATCGATCGGTGCAGGAGTTCTGCCGTATTCGCCGCGGCAGTATGCTCTGATTTCAGCACCGACGTTCTTGTAGCGCTCTCCGGCGAGAACGTTCTGCACCGCCTGGGTGCCGACAAGCTGACTGGTCGGTGTTACGAGAGGAGGATACCCGAGATCCTTGCGGACAAGCGGAGTTTCTTTCAGAGCTTCATCAAAGCGATCAAGCGCATTCATCATCTTCAGCTGGCTGAGCAGGTTGGACAGCATACCACCGGGGATCTGATAGTTGAGGCACTGGGTATCGGTTCCCATAGAGATTGGGTTGAGAGTGCCGTCTTTCAGATAGTCATTACGGATCGGCTTGAAGTAGTCAGCCATTTTATAGAGCGTCTTCTCATCCAGGCTCACAGGATAGCCCATCTCACGAAGGGCACAGAAGATCGTCTCAGTGGCAGGCTGGGAGGTACCGCCGGAGAACGGGGAGATTGCCGTGTCGATCACATCGGCACCAGCTTCGATACCTTTCAGGTAAGTCATGTATGCCATGCCGGTGGTGCAGTGGGTATGCATCACGAGCGGCAGATCCGGCTGTGCGTCTTTGATGGCAGAAACAAGGTCGTACATGCTCTGCGGCGTGCAAATACCTGCCATATCCTTAATGCAAACGGAGGAAACACCCATGGCAGCCATCTCGTTAACGAGCTTGACATAGTTGTCCAGTGTGTGGACAGGGCTTGTGGTATAGGAAATTGCGCCGGAAGCCATGGCACCGGATTTGACGGTTTCTTCAATGGCAACCTTCAGATTCTGAACGTCGTTCAGTGCATCAAAGATACGGATAATATCAATGCCGTTGCGAACGGATGCCCTTACAAAACGACGGACAATGTCATCCGGATAGTGCTTGTAGCCGAGAATATTCTGGCCGCGAAGCAGCATCTGCAGCTTGGTGTTGGGCATGTGCGCGCGAATCTTGCGGAGACGCTCCCATGGATCCTCATTCAGGAAGCGAAGGCAGACGTCAAACGTGGCGCCGCCCCAGACTTCACAGGAATAATACCCTGCTTTGTCCATCGTTTCGAGAATCGGCTCCATCTTGTCATAGCTGAGTCTGGTAGCGATCAGACTCTGGCTTGCATCACGCAGAGCAGTCTCGGTAAAACCGACTTTTTGTTTCTTCATAGAGACCTCCAATGATAAAGATGATAAAATAAGGAAGCAAAACAATTCACACTAAATTATTATAGCATCGCTTGCAAGAGAAGGCAATTGTTGATTCATCCGAATTTCGTTAAAATTTCACGAAAAATACAGACTTTTTTTTAGAATGTTTACCTAAATTGCATAAAGACAACCAAAACCCCTGCCGAAAAGGCAGGAGTTTTATGCACTATTCCCAAGTTTTCCAGACGTCCGGACAATAGCCGACTGTCGCCTGTTTTCCGTTGCGGACGACAGGCGCAAGTATCATTTCGGGGATTTCAAACAGTTTTTCTATTTTATCCTCCCGGCGGGCAAGTCGGATAAAAAGCTCATAGTCCTGATCCGCGGGATCGACAATTTTGTCCAGCCCGACAGAGGCAATCACAGCGTTCAACTCTCCCCTGCTCATACCGTAACGATTGAGGTCGATATACTGGTATTTGATTCTGCGTTCTTTAAACCAGCGTTCGGCCTTTTTGGTGTCAAACGATTTTGACTTTCCGAAAATCTGGATATTCATACTTCAAACAGCACCGGCATGACCATGGGGCTTCGCTTGGTCTGCTTATAAAGAAAACTCGTGATAGCAGTCTTCACTTTGCCCCGGATCAGCCCGACATCAAAAATCTCCTGTTCAAGACTGGTTTCCACCGCATTGACGGCGACCTTCTTCACCCCGTCAATCAGCTCTTCCGAATCTTTCACATAAATAAACCCTCGAGTAACGATTTCCGGCTCTCCGGCGCAAAGATGCGTGTCGGAATAGACGGGCATGACGATTACCAGCATTCCGTCAGAGGCGAGGCGGTGCCTGTCATTGAGCACCACTGTGCCGACTTCCCCGATGCCTCCGTCCACAAGAATAGCGCCGGCCGTCACCTTTTCTTCGGAACGGATCCCGTTTTTGGTGATTTCAATCACATCACCGTTATCGGCTATTACACAGTTTTTGGAGGGCACGCCCATGAGCTGTGCAAGCCTTGCATGCTTTACCAGCATCCGATATTCTCCGTGTACCGGGATAAAGAACTTCGGCTTGGTGAGCGCGAGCATCAGCTTCAGGTCTTCCTGCGGGGCATGGCCGGAAACATGCAGTTCAGTATGCCGGTCATAGATCACTTCAGCCCCCCGGCGGTAAAGCTCATCAATCACGTGGGTGATCATCGTCTCATTGCCCGGAATGGCAGAAGCCGAAATAATTACAAGATCTCCTGCGTCAATCTGAATCTGTTTATGTTCCGAAAAAGCCATCCGATAGAGGGCAGACATCGATTCGCCCTGGCTGCCGGTGGAAATAATAACAGCTTTGTTTCGGGGCAGCTTGTTGATCTCATCAATGCTTGTAACGACGTTATCCAGCGAATCCATATATCCGAGAACGGTTGCGACCCGCAGAACATTCTCCATGCTTCTTCCCGTCACAGCAACCTTGCGCCCGTATTTTGCGGCAACCTGAATGATCTGCTGCAGGCGGTGGATATTAGAGGCGAAAGTGGTTACAATGATTCTCTTGTCGCATCCCATAAAGAGCTTGTCAAAGCTCTGGCCAACCTTCATTTCCGGATCGGAATGACCGGCTTTTTCCACATTGGTGGAATCGCTCAACAGGCAAAGCACACCCTCCTGCCCCAGCTCGCCGAAACGGGCAATGTCAATCCGGTTTCCGGCAACAGGTGTAATGTCAAATTTAAAGTCCGCCGTGTGGATGACCATGCCCAGCGGTGTATTGATTGCCAAGGCTACCGTATCCGGAATACTGTGATTGACGTTGATCATCTCAATCGTAAAGCATCCCAGCCGAAATACACTGCCGGCTCTTTTGGTGAAGATTTGTGTTGTGGTGAGCATATTGCTTTCTTCCAGCTTCAGCTCAACAAGCGCAGCTGTCAACGCAGTGGTGTAGATCGGGCAATCCACTTCGCCGAGCAGATGTGCCACAGCGCCGATATGGTCCTCGTGCCCATGGGTCAGAATGAGCCCGCGAACCTTTTCCGCATTGGATTTCAAATAACTCACATCGGGATAAACCACATCTACCCCATACATGCTCTCATTCGGAAAGCCCATACCGGCATCAACAATGATGATATCATTGCCATACTCAAACACCGTTATATTCTTGCCGACTTCACCGAGACCCCCCAGCGGAATGATTTTTAATTTGGGAACCATTGTACCTCCTTTTCTCTGTACTGCTCTATCTCAAAAAACGTACTTTCACATTTCAGTTCTGCCTTCTATGGCACGGTTGAGGGTGGCATCATCGGCAAATTCCAGGTTGGAACCTACCGGAATCCCGTAAGCCAGACGGGAAACCTTCACTTCAAAGGGCTTCAACAATCGTGAGAGATACAGCGCCGTCGCCTCTCCTTCGGTATCGGGATTTGTCGCCATGATCACTTCTTCCACTTCCCCTTCGGCAACCCGCGCAAGAAGCTCCTTGATTTTGATGTCCTCCGGCCCCACATGAGACATGGGAGAAAGGACCCCATGCAGGACATGATAGGTACCGTTATACTCCCGGCCGCGTTCAATGCTCAACACATCTCTTGGTTCCGACACCACACAAATGACGGAATGATCCCTTCTGTCACTGGCACAGATCCCGCAGATATCGTCTTCCGTAAAATTCTGGCAGACCCTGCAGAAGTGCACGGAGTGCTTAGCATGGGTAATCGCATCGGCAAACGCTTCCGCCTCCTGGTTGGAAAGGGAAAGCATATGAAACGCCAGGCGCTGTGCACTCTTCTTCCCCACACCGGGCAGAGATGCGAATTTATCAATTAAATTTTCAAGCGAAGCTGGAAAAAAAGCCATATTACCCTCTGTTGCTCTGCACCTGGGGTGCAAAGCATCCTTTTATTTTTTCAATGCCTCGACGGCAGCCTTTCTGTCAGGTGCTTTGAAGAAGTAGCTCCCGGCTACAAGCGTATCGGCTCCGTGCGCCCGCACAAGTGCAGCCGTCTCGGGATTAATGCCGCCGTCTACCTCCAGAAGGCATTCCGGGTGAAGGGAATCAATCATTTCCCTCACCTGCGAAATCTTCCCGAGCATATCGGAAAGAAATCCCTGCCCGCCGAATCCGGGCTCCACTGTCATTACAAGAATGAGATCTGCCATCGGCACAAAACGGCGAATTGCCTCCGCTGGGGTTGCAGGTTTAATGGAAAGGCCTGCTTTTTTCCCGCAGGACTTGATCCGATTGATGGCTGCAATAATTGCCTCCTCTTCATCGGCCTCGTAATGCACCGTTACGAGATCGGCCCCTTTCAGACAAAAAACCTCCGCCAGGTTCTGAGGCCGGACAATCATGAGATGCACGTCAATAAACAGATCTGTGATTTTCCGAACCGATTCCAGCACGGGAACTCCGATGGAAATGTTGGGAACGAACACTCCGTCCATCACATCCAGATGT
>JAFUGY010000147.1 GCA_017469115.1 Oscillospiraceae bacterium | reverse complement strand
TACTCATCCACGAGCATCGCCTCGCCCTGCTCTACTTCTACTTCATATACTCTCTTGTTCAGTGTTACTTTGTATTTCATCTTATTCCTTTACCTCCTTGATGGACTTGAAGCGCAGCTCGTTGAGCGGAATTCCGGTGGCGTCTGCCACAATGGCCATCACCATCGCCGCATCTCTGGGATCGGTGTTGTAAAGCTTAAACTCACCTGCTGTGCCCGGTGCGGGAGGAGCCTTTACAGGCTCTGCTGCCGGGGCAGGAGCTTTCGTCACAGGTTTATCTGCAGGGCCTGCGGCTGCAGCCGGTTTCTTAGCTTTCCCGATGAAATAGCTTGCCATTGCCAGCACAACCAGCATCAGCAGCACCAATCCGAGAAACACAACCAGATAACCCAGAATTGCAATCGCGCCCGCCTGGCCTATGCCAAGGTTGATAAGCTCTGTTTTCATTTCTTCCGGTCGATCCTTTCTACTTTGTATTTGTGGATGTTCTCGAGGCGCTTTTTCTTCTCTTCCAGGAAGGCCGGAGCGACGGTCGGGAACAGCGCATAGGTGAGAACGTCTTCTTCACAGGTGGCAAGATCGCCGGCTTCTTTTTCCGCCTGTTCCCATCCGTTGGGAATCAGATCGGCAGGGCGGCAGGTAATGGGAGCTTCGTCTCCCAATGCTTTCTTCACAAGATCCGGGTTCAGAGGGCCGGGTGCTTTCCCGTACATGCCGCGGCAGTATTCCTTCATTTCCTTGGAAATTGTGCCGTAACGCTTTCCGGAGAGCACGTTGGTGGTCGCCTGCTGGCCGCACATCTGGCTGGACGGTGTGGCAAGCGGAGGATAGCCCATATCGGCACGAACCTGAATCGCTTCTTCCAGCACTTCCGGCAGGCGGTCAAAGGCGTTCATCGCTTTGAGCTGGCTCTCCAGGTTGGTGAGCATTCCGCCCGGAATCTGGTGCTGCAGGCAGCCGATATCAACGCCGATCAGCTCCGAGGCGTTTTCGGCATATTTTTTCCGCAGAGCTTTGAAATCGTTGTTCAGGGAATTAAAGAGGGAAAGATCAATCTTCGGGTCCCTCGGTGTGCCGCGCAGGGCTGCAATCAAGCTTTCTACAGCCGGGAGGGATGGCCCGAGGCCGAGGGGAGAAGTGGTTACATCCACGCCGTCAACCCCGGCACGAATGGCTTCCCAATAGCACATCTCTGCCATGCCGCCGGTGCAGTGGCAGTGCAGAAATACGGGGATATCCAGGGCAGCCTTCATTTCAGAAACCAGAGAGTAGGCACCGCTCGGTGTCATGAGGCCGGCCATGTCTTCAATATGCAGGCCTGAGGCGCCCATTTTCTGCTGTTCCAAAGCATTCTCAACGCGCATCTTATCCGTATGGTAAGGGCTGATGTTGTACTGCGTAGAGCCTTCCACCCGTTTGCCGGCTTGAAGCGCAGCGTCAAAAGCCGTCTCACAGTTGCGCAGATCATCCAGCGCATCAAAAATCAGGAAGATGTCAATCCCGTTGCGGGCGGCGGCGGTAATGAAACGGCGGACGATATCATCCGGATACGCTCTGTAACCCACAAGGTTCTGCCCACGGCACACCATTTTCAGAGGTGTGTTTTTCATCACGGATTTAAATTTGCGCAGGCGTTCCCACGGGTCATCGTTCAGATAGCGGATGCATACATCAAAAGTAGCACCGCCCCACATTTCCATGTTATCGAAACCGATCTTGTCCATACGCTCCAGAAAGGGGAGCATATCTTTTGTTTTTACTCTTGTTGCCAGCTTCGACTGCTGCCCGTCTCTGAATTCCAGGCTGGTAAAGCGAACAGGGGTATTGGTTGCAAAAACACCGTAAGACATAATGGGTACACACCTTTCTTTTAGCCGCTGCTTTTGCCCTTTTCTCGGAGGGGCAGGATCCGCGGCTTTTATTTTTCTGCTCATAGCTTAGCACAAGGCAAAATGGTTTGTCAACACTTTTGTTTAACGCTAAACTAAAAACTTTTTCGCTTTGTTTCATGATTGGTAATGTTGCACAAATTTGGAGATCCTTTTTTATGCAAAACGCTGAAAAACGGAAAAACAAAAAAGAAGTGTTGACTTCAGTTTAACGTTGTAGTAAACTGCAATCAGTTCAAGTTTTACGTTAAACTATGCTTTTGCATCAATCATGAAACAACAAATAAAAGCCGGCGGAGATGGAGCAGGCCGGTAAGGAGGAACTGTTATGGCAAAAAAGATTGTTAAAGCGATGGACGGTAATGAAGCTGCCGCATATGCATCCTATGCGTTTACAGAAGTAGCAGCAATTTATCCGATCACTCCGTCCTCCCCGATGGCGGAGCATGTCGATTCCTGGTCAGCAAACGGCAAGCTCAACATTTTCGGGCAGAGAGTGAAGCTGGTTGAGATGCAGTCGGAATGCGGTGCTGTTTCCGCGATGCACGGTGCGCTCGATGGCGGCGTCCTCGGCACATCCTACACAGCCTCTCAGGGCTTGATGCTGATGATCCCGACCATGTACCGTATTGCCGGCCAGCTGAAGCCGGGCGTGATCCACGTTGCTTCCCGCAATGTCGCAACGCATGCAGTTACCATTAATGCAGAGCAGTCCGACGTGCTGGCCTGTCGGCAGACTGGGTTTGCGCTTCTGGCTTCGTCCGATGTGCAGAGTTGCATGGATTTGGGCGCAGTTGCACATCTTTCTGCCATTCGCGGGCATGTGCCATTCCTCCACTTCTTTGATGGCTTCCGTACCTCCCATGAAATTCAGAATGTGGAATGCCTTGATTATGACGATCTGAAAAACCTGGTGGATTGGGAAGAACTCCGCAAGTTCCGTGAAAATGCACTGAACCCCGAGCATCCGGTTCTCCGCACCACCGGCCAGTATGACGATACATATTTCCAGAGCCGCGAAGCCTGCAACAGCTTTTATGATGCCCTGCCTGATGTCGTCGCCGGATACATGGAAGAGATCAACAAGCTCACAGACCGCAATTATCTTCCTTATAATTATTACGGCGCACCGGATGCAGAGCGCGTCATCATCACAATGGGCTCTTCTGCAGGCTGCATCCGTGAAACGGTGGATTATCTCACCGCCAAGGGTGAAAAAGTCGGCTTTGTCGATGTGCATCTCTATCGGCCTTTCTCTGCAAAGCACTTCCTGCAGGTATTACCGGAGACGGTGAAAGTCATCACCGTCGGTGACCGCACCAAAGAGCCCGGTGCTGTCGGCGAACCTCTTTATGAAGACGTTGCTTCCGTCATTCACGAGAATGGAAAAGACATCTGCGTTCTCGCCTGCCGCTTCGGTCTCGGCACCAAGGACTATACGCCTGCCCAGGTCATTGCCCAGTTTGACAACATGAAGGCTGAATCCCCGATGAACCACTACACCGTCGGCATCAATGATGACGTGACCCATTATTCTCTGCCCGTCGGCCCGGAAGTGAATACGGTTCCCGAAGGCACGGTGAGCTGCAAGTTCTGGGGTCTCGGGTCAGACGGCACGGTCGGCGCGAACAAGAACAGCATTAAGATTATTGGTGACCACTCCGATATGTTTGTTCAGGCATATTTCCAGTATGACGGCAAGAAATCCGGTGGCGTAACGCGCTCCCATCTGCGTTTCGGCCATAAGCCTATTCTTTCCACTTACCTCGTCAATCATGCTGATTTTGTAGCTTGCCATAATAAATCCTACCTTGACAGATATGACATTCTGAAAGACGTCAAAGAAGGTGGCAGCGTTCTCATCGCGTGTGACTGGCAGGGCGAAGAGCTGGAAAAGAATCTCACGGATGCTTTCAAGCATGATGCAGCGGTAAAGAAAATCCGCCTTTACACCATCGATGCTGCAGGCATTGCCGAAAAACTGGGTCTCGGCAGCCGTTCCAACACCATCCTGCAGGCAGCATTCTTTAAAATCACTGGAATTCTCCCGGAAGACAAAGCCGTTGAATATATGAAGGCCGCTATCCTGAAGACCTACGGCAAAAAGGGTGAGCGCGTCGTTAACATGAACTATGCTGCAGTTGACAGCGGCATGGAGCAGGTTCGGGAAGTGAAAGTTCCTTCTGCCTGGGCAGATATCGAGGTGAAGCCTGCAACGGTCGATCCTTCTCTCCCGGATTGGATTAAGAAGATTCAGATTCCCGTTAACTCCATGACGGGTGACAGCATTCCTGTCAGCGCATTTATCGACCTGCCGGACGGCACCATGCCTCAGGGCACTTCCAAATATGAGAAGCGCGGGATTGCTTTCAAAGTCCCTGTGTGGGACAGCAGCAAGTGCCTCCAGTGCAACATGTGCTCTTATGTTTGCCCGCACGCAGTGATTCGTCCCTTCCTGCTGGATGAGCAGGAAGCAGCCAATGCACCTGAAGGCTTCCAGATGATGCCGGCAAGAGGCAAGGGGTTGGAGGGCCTGCAGTTCAGCATTCAGGTCGCTACACTCGACTGCACCGGCTGCGGCTCCTGCGTCAACTGCTGCCCGGCAAAAGAAAAGGCCATTTCCATGCAGCCTTTGGATGAACACAAGAAGGATGCGGAAAACTTTGAATATGCCATCAACCTCCCGGTCAAGAACCCTCTCGGTGTGAACACGGTAAAGGGCAGCCAGTTCCAGCAGCCGTTGCTCGAGTTCCCAGGTGCATGCCCCGGCTGCGGTGAAACACCGTATGCAAAGCTGATTACCCAGCTCTTTGGTGACAGAATGTATGTTGCCACCGCAACCGGTTGCTCTCAGGTCTGGGCAACTTCTTTCCCATCCTTCCCCTACACCAAAAATGCAAAAGGGCAGGGGCCGGCAGTGGGCGGATCTCTGTTTGAAAACAACGCCGAATACGGCATGGGCATCTGGCTGTCTGTGGAACAGCAGCGTCAGAAGTTGGCAGATAACCTGCAGAAGCTGATCGATCTGACTAATAACGACCGGATCCGTGAAGCCGGCAGTGAGTGGCTTGCACAGTTCAATGATAAAGATGGTTCCCGCCTTGCCGGTGAAAAGCTCAAAGCAGCAGTGAATGCCTATATTCCTGTTTCGGAAGAAGAAAAAGCAGCAGTAGCTGTTGTAAAAGAAAACTATGATCACCTGGCGAAAAAATCCATCTGGTTCTTCGGCGGAGACGGATGGGCGTACGATATCGGATACGGTGGGCTGGACCATGTGCTGGCATCCGGGGTTAACGTGAATGTGTTGGTGTTCGATACTGAAGTTTATTCCAACACCGGCGGACAGGCTTCCAAATCCACACCGACGGGTGCAGTTGCTCAGTTTGCGGCAGCCGGCAAACGCCGCAAGAAAAGGACCTTGGCATGATGGCCATGAGCTATGGTGATGTATATGTTGCCCAGGTGGCTCTCGGTGCCAACCCGAATCAGTTCCTCAAAGCAGTTCTGGAAGCGGAAGCCTATGATGGCCCCTCGCTGATTATTGCTTACGCACCCTGCATCAACCACGGCCTCCGCTGCGGTATGGCAGATGTACAGGGCGAGATCAAACGTGCGGTTGACGTCGGATATTGGCAGCTTTATCGCAACAATCCGAAACTCGCAGAAGAAGGTAAGAACCCCTTCCAGCTCGATTCCAAAAAGCCTGAAGGTAACTTCCGCGATTACCTCATGGGTGAAACCCGTTACGCTTCCCTCACACGTACCTTCCCCGAAGTGGCAGAAGAGCTCTTTGCCCGCACGGAAGCAGAAGCAATGGCTCGTTACGCAAAATACGAAGCACTGGCAAAGTAATGGATATTGCGCTGTCTGTCACAAAAGGCAGGCAGCGCGCAACAGAAAGCAGTCTAACCTTAATTTTTAAAAATACAAGGAGCGATCTATGAGTACATTTATCGAGGCAGTGCTTGGCGGTGCAGCAGGAAGCGTTGTCACCATTGAGCCCGATGTTGTCGTGATGAACGACGGCGTTTCCCATGCAGCAGTGGATGAAATCGGCAGTGTCGCCTATCCGGAGAAAGTTTATGTTGTCTACGATCATGACGTGCCGACAGGCCGCCCGGAAGCAGCTGCAATTCTTCGAAAAAATCTCCTCTTTGCACAGAAGTACGGCTGCCATTATGTGCAGGCAAAAGGGATCGGTTATCTTTATCTCCTGCATGAAGTGGTAAAACCGGGGCAGATTGTCGTCGGGGGAGGAAGCCATGCTTCCATTTTCGGCGCAAACGGAGTGCTTGGTATCAATGTCAGCGTTCCGGAGCTTGCCCGCCTTGTCGAAACAGGGCGGTTCAGCACGGTAGTTCCCGAGACCGTGTGTGTGAATCTTAAAGGTGCCCTTCCCGAAAGCGCCAGTGCGATGGATGCGGCATTTGCTTTCCTGCGCAAAAACCGTGAAGCACTTCAGAAAAAAGCTTTGGAAGTTTATGCACCTTCCCTTACCCAACATGAAAAAGAAGTCTTCCTCAGCATTGTCGGCAGCACCGGGGCATACACTGCCAGCATCCGAAGCACCGCAGCAGACGATGCCTTGTCCTTCGATCTTTCATCCGTCGTCCCGATGGTGATGCTGCCCTGTGATGAGAGAAAGAATCAGAAAAATGCCTCCTTTGCCGAAAAGGCAACCGTTGCCGGCACGGTGCTCCATGCAGGTCAGATCGGCGGATATACAGGCGGCACCATTGAGGATCTCCGTCTCGCAGCCTCTCTTCTGAAAGGAAAGAAACTTGCCCTCGGTTTCCGGCTGAGCATTTGCCCGGCAACTTCGGCAGATTATATTCAGGCTTGTGAAGAAGGCCTGATCACACAGTTTATCGATTACGGTGCACAGATCAATGCTGCGGGTGACCACAGTGAGATCGTTCAGGGGGCAGGCGCTATGGGAGCAAATGAAGTGCTTCTCACGACCGGGCTCTATACCTATACAGGCGCTATGGGCGTTCCCAGCGCAACGATCTATTCTGCATCTGTGCAGTCGGTAGCACTGGCGTCAGTCAGCAAAGAAATTTAAGGAGGTGCCCCATGGATAAAGTTTTTAACGGAAAAATCTGGAAATTCGGGAACGATATCGACACTGATACCATCATTCCCGGTAAACGCGGCACAATCCCTACCATTGAGGAGATGAAAAAGTACGCTTTTGAACTTCTCAAGCCGGAATTCGGTTCCACGGTTCAGCCGGGCGATATTCTGGTAGCCGGCACGAACTTTGGCTGCGGCTCTTCCCGTGAGCAGGCTGCCACGGTGCTTTCCCATAACGGCGTAAGATGCATTATTGCAAAAAGCTTTGCCCGCATCTTCTTCCGCAATGCATTTAACAGCGGCATCCTTCTCCTGACCTGCGACGGTATTCAGGATGTCTGTGAAGGCGGCGATATTGTCACAGTCGACGTGGATGCACAGACGGTTTCCGTCAACGGCAAAAGCTTCAAGGTGGGTGCTGTGCCGGAGAATCTCTTCAATATTGTCTCCAACGGCGGTTTGATTGAGGATACCAAAGCTCGTATGGCAGCCGGTCTCAAGAAGACTGAAATCACACCCCTCACAAAAGAGCAGTGCTATAAGAGCGGGTATACCCTTGCAGAAAAGCTCCTGAAGCGCAATGCGGGGAAAGAGCATGTGCAGCCCGGGGATATCGTCATCACAAAGCCGGATATGTTCATGATCCATGATATCTATACCCCGTATCTTCTGGATACGTTGGAGAAGATGGGTGCGACGGAAATTGACGATCCGGACAAAGTCACCATTATCTTTGACCACTGCATGCCCACGGCAGTTGCCAAAAATGACTCCGCTCATTATGATGCAGGTCTTGAAATTGCAAGACGCTATGGTGTGAAAAAGCTGCACATCGGCGAAGGCATCTGCCATACCATCATGCATGAAGCAGGCTATGCCAAACCTGGTGAGATTTCTACCGCAACTGACTCCCATACCACCACCTACGGCGGGGCCGGGAACTTCTGCTCCGGCATCGGCACGGCAGAAATGGCTGCGGCTCTCATCACCGGCGAACTCTGGTTCAAAGTGCCGACGGCAATCAAAATTGTCCTGAACGGTCATTTTAAAAACGGAATCATGTCCAAGGATGTCATTCTGCGTGTCCTTGGTGATATCAAGGCAGACGGCGGCCAGTACAAGTCTATGGAGTTCACCGGTCCGGCAGCCCATGAGATGAGCATGGAGCAGCGCTTTACAGTTGCTAATATGGCGCTGGAAGCCGGTGCAAAGTGCGGTCTTTTTGAAGCCGATGAGAAGACAGCCGAATATTACGGCATTCCCCTCAGCGAAATCGATTGGATCCGTGTGGACGAAGACGCCCACTATGAAAGAGTCCTGACTTATGATGTCAGTGAGCTGGAACCACAGCTCTCTTGCCCGCAGGGGGTTGATAACGTCCATCCGATCCATGAAGTGCTCGGCACAAAGATTGATGAGGTCTATCTCGGCAGCTGCACCAACGGCAGCATTGAAGATCTGGAAGTTGCCGCAAACATCGTCAAGGGCAAGCAGGTTGCACCTGGTATGCGCTTTGTGGTGGTGCCGGCAACCAACACTGTGTTCAAGCAGGCGATTGAAAGAGGTTATATCAAAACCTTTATCGAAGCCGGTGCAGTCATCTCCCATCCCTGCTGCGGTCTTTGCTGTGGGATGCCATACGGCCTTATGACGGATGATGAACGGATCCTCCTCACTGCCAATCGCAACTTCATCGGCAGACAGGGCACCAAAAAGACGCTCAGTTATCTCAGCAGCCCGGCTGTTGCGGCAGCTACGGCGATTGCCGGCGTGATCACCGACCCGAGAGCCTGACGGGAAAAGAGATGCATATGGATTACAAAGCAGAATATGCAAAAAAGAAAGGCTCGGTAGAAGAGTGTCTCAACCTGATACAATCCGGGGATGTAGTGGTTTTTGCCTGTGACGGAAATGCTCCGCTTTCCTTTGGTGCACAGTTTCATACCATTGCCCCACGGGTACAGAATGTAAAGGTTTTCAAGGATTTTACCAACTACTATCCTTTCCCGACAATGGATGGAATGGAAGGGCATATCTTCACACAGGGTTTCTTCTTTGGCAGAGACATGCGTGAAGGCCTTCCGAAAGGGAATTCCTCCTTTTTCCCGGCAGATATGAGCATGAATGCCGGCTTTATTGCAGAAAACCACCCTACTGTGTTTATCTCTTCTGCTACGGAAATGGATGAGAACGGCAATTTCCAGATTGGCCTTTCCAATATGTTTGAACCCGGCAGCCTGAATGCTGTTCGCAGCAATGGGGGCAGAATCCTCTTGGAGGTAAACCCAAATCTTCCGAGAGTGAATGGCGGAATAGAAGTTCATGTGTCGGATGTGGCGGCTCTCGTAGAAACCGATACACCGATTACTCTCATTCCTCCCAAAGCAGCCTCTCCGGAGGAGGCAGAGGTTGCCAGAAATGTCCGGTCTCTCGTTCATGACGGCGATTGTGTGCAGTTTGGCATCGGAGCACTTCCAAATGCTATTGCGGAACTTTGCATGGATTTGAATGATCTTGGGATGCACACCGAAATGCTTACCAGTTCCATGGCAAAAATGGTGCGCGAAGGAGTTATCACCGGCAAGAAGAAAAACTTTCTTCCGAAGGAACATATCTTCACCTTCGCAGGTGGTGATGAAGCCCTGTTTGAGACGTTGAAGACAAACAATCAGTTCCGCATCACGCCGGGTAGTTGGGGCTGTGACCCGTTTATCATTGCAAAAAACGATAACCTCGTCTCCATTAATACCTGCGTGGAAATGGATCTGATGGGGCAGATTGCTTCGGAAGCCATTGGTACAAGGCAGTTCTCCGGTTCGGGCGGCGCATTCTGCTTTACCTACGGTGCGCTTCGTTCCAAAGGCGGGCGGGCAATCATGGCCTTCTCTTCCAAATCCGCAAAAGGCTTCTCAAAAATTCGTGCAACGCTCGGCGCAGGGTCTACCGTTACCATTCCCCGAAATTATGCAGACTATATCGTTACCGAATACGGCATTGCCCATCTGAGGGGAAAAACACTGAAAGAACGTGCCAATGCTCTGATTGCCATTGCCCATCCTGATTTCAGAACTGAATTGGCTGACGAAGCGAAAAAACTAATGTGGGTCTGAGTGAAAACAACAATCAGATAACATGAAAAAACTTATGGGAATTCCTGCAGAAAGCGGATTCTAATAAACATTTTAAGGAGTTATGAAATGGAAAACAAATCAAAAATCAATTTTGATGTGTGCGGCCTGCCCTTCAAGTATTTTGTGCCGTTCTTTGTGATGGTAATGGCAGCGGTCTACCTCGGCTTCATCCCCACCAGCAAGCTTGCTGACGGGCTCACGGCATCATCTTTCGTTGCAACCAGTGCCTATCTGATGGCAATCGGCGGCCTCTTCTTCTGGCTCGGCAATACCATCCCCTTCGTGAATAACTACCTCGGCGGTGCCTGCCTGCTCCCGCTGCTCGGCGCTTCGTTCCTGAACTATGTCGGGCTTGTTCCGGCTACGATGGTCTCCGGCGTAAAAGTCCTGATGTCCGGCGGCTTCCAGGATGCCTACATTGCAATGCTTCTGGTCGGCTCCATCCTTGTAATGGACCGCAAAATTCTTCTCAATGCAACGGCACGTTACATCCCCACGGTCATCGGCTCTCAGATTTTTGCCATTGCCTTCGCCATGATCGCCGGTCTGATCACAGGCTTCGGCCCTGTGAAAGCTCTCTTTGACATCGCAGCACCCTGCATGTCCGGCGGCTCGGGCGGCGCGATTACCACGCTGCCGAAACTCTACAGCGACCTCTCCGGAACCGATATGATGACGGAAGCCGGCAAGTTCCTCTGCTATGCATCCATCGCAAACGTTGTGGCTATCGTGATGGCAGCAACCTTCGGCGGCATCACCAAGAACAGCAAGGTGATCAACGGCGGCGGACAGATCCTCCGTAAGGGTGTGCAGGAAGACCTCACTGCAGAAAAACGCCCTGCAACGACGGCTGATTACAAGGCACTCGGCGGCGGTATTTTCATGGCATTCGCTCTGTATCTGCTGGGCAACATTTTAGGCAATATCCCTGGTCTCAAGGTGATCCCGGGCCTTGCATGGACGATCGTTCTCGGCATCATCATCAAGTGCACCGGCATTCTGCCTGCAAAATATGAAGATCACTGCGTCTACTCCATGAACTTTGCTCTTCGTGCTCTCCTGCCGATGCTGATTGCCGGTATAGGTATCAACTCCCTCAAGTTCTCTTCTCTTACAGAGTATTTCTCCATCGGAGCATTCATCGTCATCATCATTGCAGTGCTCGGCGCATTCCTCGGCGCTCTGCTCTTCGGTCACCTCACCGGCCTGTTCGGCTATGAAGCAGGTGTTACGGCAGGTCTCTGCTGCTGCAACATCGGCGGCTCGGGCGACCTTGCAGTTCTCTCTGCTGCAAACCGCATGAACCTCCTGGCCTTCGCTTCCATCTCCACCCGTATCGGCGGCGCCTTGATGGTCATTTGGATCGGTATCCTCTATCGTTTGCTCCATTAAGCGCCTCTACAAATATCTCACTCCTTTTTACAGGGTAAGCCGCTGCATCGCAGCGGCTTACTTTCAAAATATAAAAAGAATTGACGGAAAACTACCCTGTAGCTATAATACAGAAAAACTGTTCAGGAGACTGGCTATGCAGAATCGTGTGATCCCAAATACAAGTGAAGAAGCTATTGAAATTGCCAGACAGGATATTGAGAAAAAGTATGGAATCGTTTTTCCCACAGTAGAAAACGGTTTCGCGTGTGGGGAGTTTCCGCTGTCTGATGAACGCAGAAACTTTTATGGGATTCCTTATGGCGGAATGATGTTTCACCTGGCGGATATTACATCAGGGATGGCATTTTTGAGTGCAGGCGGAAATGGGATCACCGTAAGCGGAAACGTGAATTATTTACGCGGAGCCAGTCCGGAAGCAGATAAGCTGGTTTGCCATGCTTCCGTAAAAAAAGCGGGAAGAAATCTGTTCTTCCTTTCTGCAGAGGTAATGGATAATTTCGGAACAGTTCTTTCGGAATATTCGTTCGTGTTTACAAACCTGTCGAAGACAAAAGAAAAAGATCAATAACAGTATATCAAAGAAATGCCTCTGCAACAGATGGGAAGCCATCCATTGCAGAGGCATTTGGATTTTTATTCGAGCACAAAACTCTCACGCAGAATAAGTTTTGGCTGCAGTTCAATGTGGCTTGCTTTTAAACTTCCTTCTTTCAGCTTTTCCCGAATCAGATCGATTGCGGAAGAGGCGGAAGCTTCGTTTGGCATTTCTATGACACTTAATGCGGGGGAGGCGTGAGAGGTCAGTTCAGAGCCTGTGATATCGATGGTTAGTATTTTCAGATCCTGCGGAATTCGGATGCCTTCCTCCCGGAAGCATTTGAGAGCTCCGAAAGCAATGGCGTCGTAATCACAAAAAACAGCTTCTGCGGGATGCCCCTGCGCACAGAACTTCTTTGCCATGCGGTATCCACCGTCTGCCGTGCTGTTATCCTGATAAATATGTTCCGGCCGGATAGAGATTTCCATTTCCTTACAGGCGGATAGAAAAGCTCTTGTTCGTTGATTGCTTGCAATAAAGGTTTTTCTCGAAGAAAAAACTGCAATTTCTTTTATTCCGGCTTTCGAGAACTGTTCGGCAGCAAGCCTCCCGATGGCACTGTTGTCTACGCAAACGGTCGAGAAGACCGAAGATTCACGGTTGATTAAGACGACAGGAATCTGTAAAGGAAGTGTCTCCAGATGCTCCCGGTCTTTTTGCGAACATGCGCCGATCATCACGGCATTGTAGTTATTTCTCAATAAGGTCTGATCATACTTGTCCAGGTGGTCGTTTTCATAGGTTTGTACAACAAGCTCACAATGAAATCCGGTCTCCCGGATTCTTTTGGAATATGCGTTCAGGAAGGAAGCAAGGATAGACAGGCGGAAGTCTGACGGCCAGAAAAACGCCACAACTGCCGAAGCATTCTCACCCGCGCGCAGCCGCCGTGCACTCAGGTTTGGCTGATAACCCAATTCCCTCATTGCTTGGTAGATTTTTTCCTGCGTGGCTTTTGTAATGCCGCGCTGCTCTGACTTCCCGTTTAAAACGATGGAAACCGTTGTGGCTGACACGCCGACTTTTTCTGCAATATCCTTCACAGTTGCCATGATCTGGAATGTCCTTTCTTCTCAGTGAATCACAAAACATCTGCTGTTATCATACCTGTAATAGATCTGAATTTCAAGAAAATAAACTGTAAACAGAGCACAACTTTTACCTTGCGGAGGTGAAGAGGGTGGAGAAGCCTGAAATCGGCCACTTCACCTCTTCACCTTCGGCATCCCGGGTGAACTGGGGTAAAATGTTTGGAGGAGAGGTTGACGGAAAACCGGCATCCCGTTATAATACAGGAAGCAGAATTTTCAGAAGCAACGGATAAAGAGGGTGTACGTGATGACACGTCAGGAAGTCATATTTGAGCAAAGGCTTCGCCTTGCGCTCACCATTGTCTATTTATGCCTCGCCACGGCAAACATTGTTCTCATGCTGAAAGAGAAAAAAGCGGCAGAACGAAAACCGGCGGAGGCAGCTCCGGAAATTGAACAGCCTGCAGACGAAACAGAAAACCCTTGATCGAAAGAAAACTCGATCAAGGGTTTTATCACCGGTAGGTTTCCGGGTAAAGCGAGTATTTCGAAACAGTTTCTAAGGAAAATTTTCTGCCGGAATGCGTGCAGCGAATGAATCAGCGTTTCCCTAAGTGTTCAATACAAGGTTCAGCTGTTCCCAGGGCATTCTCAAAGCGTTCTTTCCAAAGTGCCCGTAACAGGAAACATTGGAGAATAAAGGCGTTTTCAGGGCAAAGCGGTCAATAATAGCGGCAGGGCGCAGATCAACCTGAGAGTAAATCAATGCCAGCATTTCCTGCTCATCCATTTTTGAAGTTCCGAATGTGTCAATCATAACAGATGTTGGTTCCGCAAGACCAATGGCATAGCTGAGCTGAATTTCGCACCGTTCTGCAAGCCCGGCAGCGACGATGTTTTTAGCCAGATACCTTGCGAGATAAGCACCGCTGCGGTCAACTTTTGAGGCATCCTTTCCCGAAAAAGCCCCACCGCCATGCCGGGAATAGCCACCGTAAGTATCAACAATGATTTTTCTCCCTGTCAGGCCGGAGTCTGCAGCCGGGCCGCCTTCCACAAAACGTCCGGTCGGGTTAATATAGATTTCTGTGTTTCGGTCTATCAGAGGCGCGGGCAAACTCGGCAGAATAACATGAGATGTAATATCCTCACGCAGCGCTTCAATCGGAATCTCTGCACGATGCTGAGCAGATACGACAACTGTTGCAATCCGCACAGGGACACCGTCTTCATATTCTATGGTAACCTGTGTTTTCCCGTCCGGAAAGAGATAGGGGAGACGCTCGGATCTTCTGGCATCTTCCAGGGAGCAGGCAAGTGTATGTGCAAGTTCAATGGGAAGAGGCATAAAAGCCGCTGTCTGTCGGCATGCATAGCCGAACATCATTCCCTGATCACCCGCTCCGCTGTCCAACCGTTCTGTTTTGCGCTGTCGGTTGACGCCACGCGCTATATCCGAAGATTGCCGGTGAAGATCAACGGTAATCCTGCAGTTTTCCGCGTCAAATCCGCGGCCCTTTTCGGTATATCCTATCTCAGCGATGACTTCTCTCGCAATTTTTTCATAATCCACGGTTGCGTTGGAAGTGATTTCTCCGAAGATATGGACGCTGTTGGTCGCACAGGTAACTTCACAGGCAACGTGGGATTCCGGGTCTTGCCGGATGTGTTCATCGAGGATGCGGTCAGCAATCTGGTCGCAGACTTTATCAGGATGTCCTCTCGTGACGGATTCTGAAGTAAAATAGCTTTTTGCCATGATTTGAGATCCCCCTCTTCACTCGGCTCAGTATGCAACTTTGCTTATTGTTCTCCGGATGCACATTCCCGGGCTTTCTGCTCTTTTCTGGCTTCCCAGATCTCTTCTGCTTTTGGGGCCCAGCAGGCGGCGTAGCCGTCACACTTGGCGCACAGGTGATCTGCTGTTTCAGGTGACTGCAAATCAGTAGATACAGCGCCGGTTTTTTCTACGATGGCGCGCAGTTTAGTCGGGTTTTCCAGCATCGGGCAAGGCTGCATCATGTTTTCATTAAACGGCTGTCCGTCGTGATAAGCCTGGAAGAGCGGAGAGCGCATCGCTTCGAGAAGTGTTTTGTTTCGGATGTTGGAATCGGAGTAATGGACAAATACACAGGGATCGATATCCCCGTTTGCATTGATGTGCAGATACCGCCGTCCGCCGGCGATGCAACCGCCGACAAATTCCGCATCGTTCTGGAAATCCATACAGAAAAGGGGCTTGCGGGTCCTGTAATCACGGATACGCTGATAGACCTGCTCCCGCTGCTCCGGCGTCGGCAGGAGCGCGGGGCTTGCATCATTGCCAACCGGCATATAATGGAAGTACCAGATAAAATAAGCGCCTTTTTCAATCAGCATATCATAATATTCTTCCGAAATGATGGAATCCCAGTTGGCACTGGTGTAACAGGAGGAAATCCCATAGAGCAGCTTTCTGTCATGAAGCAGTTCCATCGCATGCAGAACTTTGTCATAAACACCGTCACCCCGGCGGCTGTCGGTCGCTTCTCCGAAGCCTTCCAGAGAAATAGCGGGGACGAAGTTCTTCACTCTCAGCATCTCATCGGCGAAAGCTTCATCGATCAAAGTCCCATTGGTAAAGCAAAGGAAGATGCAATCATCGTGCTTTTCGCAAAGACGGATGATGTCTTTTTTGCGGACCAACGGTTCTCCACCTGTATAGATGTACATGTAGATGCCCATTTCTTTGCCTTGCAGTATAATATTGTCGATCTCTTCAAAAGTGAGATTCAGCTTATTGCCGTATTCAGCAGCCCAGCAGCCGACGCAGTGGAGATTGCATGCCGAGGTGGGATCAAGCAGAATTGCCCAGGGGATGTTGCAGTTGTATTGATTCCGAAGTTCCTCCTGCTTCTTCCATCCGTCCAGATTGGCGTTGATAAAAAAGTTTACTGTGATAGTCGTCAGTACTTCCGGATCCACATCGTGGATCATGTGGCGAATAAAAGGATAATAAGCATGGGTTGGATCCTCTATTGCCGCCCGTACGGTTGCTCTTTGCGGCACAAACTGGTCACCGGCGAATTTATCTGCCCAGTCCATTAGCTTGATCAGGTTGCTTTCAGGATCTTTGTAAAGGTATTGGAATGCTTTCTCAAGCCCATATTTTTTCATGGTGGTAGAAACAGTCATAGTCAAAATCTCCTTTCAGATGATGGGCAGATTGTATCAGGGTTTCTCTATAAGATGCTATATGCAAACATGCAGTTTCTCACAAAAGTCAGGAGTTCGTACAGATCTGTTTGTTTTTTGGGCAGAAGATGCCTTGTGAAGGACAGCTGCAAGGAAAAGGAAGAAAGCTCTTAACGAAATTTGAACATCCCCCACAAATTGTCCATGGTGGAACATCCGGATTTGGTATATAATAATATAATGGCGATTTTGATTCACAGGAGGTTGGATATGGCAAACACAAATATTACAAAGCGTGCTATTCAGTCAGCCTTTCGGGAGTTGCTGAATGAGAAAAAACTCGGAAAAATCACCGTCAAGGATATTACAGATCGGTGCGGCATCAACCGAAATACTTTTTATTATCATTATCAGGATATCCCTGCCCTTCTGGAAGAAGTCTGCGCCAACGAAGTCGACCGGCTTATTCAGGATCATCCGACGTTCGACTCCGTGGAAGCATGTCTCCGTGCCGCAATAGACAATGTACTTCAGAACAAACGAATGATTCTGCACATCTATAATTCAGATAATCGTGATACCTATATGGCATCTCTGTGGCGCATCTGCGAGTATACAGTGTCTGCCTATGCGAAATCAGCGTTTTTTGATGTAGGGCTTACGGAAGAAGATATGGCGCTGTTTATTACTTTTTATAAATGTGAGTTATTTGGTTTGATTATAGACTGGATTACCAACGGTATGAAAGATGAATATACACAGGGCATTCTCCGGTATGCTTTATTGAGAAAGGGTCTGGCGGAGGAATTAATCAGCAGACTGAAAGAATCGGAGGGCAGAACCTGATCATGAAGATGAAAAAAGTGCAAAACCTGGCGGCGAGTCTTTGCGATGCAGAGGTAAAGCTCTCTCCTGTCGGCGCATTCCGGCTCGTTGAGGACATGGTGACCGAGCTGATGGGGAATATGAAAATTGACGGTGTCACCTGCATGCGGGAGTATGGAGCCATGTGGGTGTTCGTCCGCAACAAGATTGAGTTCCGTCAGTCGCTTTTCTGGATGGAAGAGTATATTGCGGAAAGGTATATCAGTTCCTTTTCCAATGTGAAGCTGTTTATCGACACGGTTTTGAAGAAGCAGGATGGGTCAATTGCTCTCGCTTCCCGCCTGGAACTCTGTGCGGTCGACCTGGAAACCGGGAAAATCCGGAAAAGCGCAACCGTCGGCCTCGGAGAAAATACACAGCCGGAAGAGCCGGAGATTGACATCGCTTTTACGCGTGAAAAATTCCAGCCAACAGAAGAGGTCGAAAAAGTGATTTCCCGTTCCTCTGATATCGACTATTGCCACCACACCAATAATATTTCCTATATCTGCTATCTGATCAATCAGTATTCTGTTACGGAGCTTGCTGAGCATCCGTTGCAGGCGATTGAGGTGCAGTATGTAAATCAAACACATGAAGGAGACGAACTTTCTATCTGGCGTTGCACTGGAAAGGATATCTTTACCATTCAGTTTGACGGCAAACCGGCCGTAAATTGCATCATAACAAGAGAATAAAGAGCGCAGAACTGTGCCCGCAGAATCTCCTCTAAAAAGAGCGTTCTGCGGGCATTGTTTGATAAGTTTGGGGATTATAAAAAGCCAGCCTGTCGAGAGGAACAGACTGGCTTTACTGTTATTTGGAAGCTTTGTTCTTTTCGTATTTCATGTATTGTTCTGCAGTGTGGGGAAGATTCATTTCCCACAGTTTGGAATACACACATTCCCGTATATCCTGTGTAGTAATCATTTCTTTTTCGCCGGTAAGTTTTTCGAGAACCTCGTCGGCGATATACGAAGCCATATGCCGCGATAGTTCTTCATCCTGTGAATCCACGTTTGCTTTTAAAATGCTCTTTACGATTTTTTCTGTGTCGTAAACGACAACTCGTCCGTTTCGCTTGGTAACGTACATTATGATAGCCTCCTTCTGTTATTTTTTTAATGTATTATAGCATATGTGTGCCGGAAAAAACAATAGTCAAAGAAATAATAATAGCGAAAAAGATAGAGCAAAATGGAGATGTATTCAGAAGGGCAGGTTTATATTACGCTTAGGCTGCCGCGCCGAAGCATTCTGTCAGCCAGTTTAGCCATTTCTTCTGTGGATTCTTTGCACGAGCGGTTAACCCAGGCATGGATCAACCCGGCACAGCCGAAAACGGCAAAACTGTAATAATAATCGAAAGCGTTATCTTTCAATGGACCCCTGAGTTCAACCCATGTGTTGAGAAATTTGTCGTGCATGACTTCATTCAGACGGTGTAGGAAGTTCATATCTCCGTGAGGACTCAGCAAGACCCGGCACATCTCCTGATTCTCTTCAATCAGCGAAAAAAGGTCGATCAGGATGGGTTCGGTCTGATTACTTGCAACATCTTCACTGTGCTGAGCGAAAATCCTGTCCAGCCCATTGAACATCTCATCTTCTATTTTATCGATCATATCAAAAACATCCCGGTAATAGAGATAAAAGGTGCCGCGGTTCATATCGGCTTTTTCAGTTAGCTCCGTTACAGTGATATCTTTAATCTGCTTCTGCTGCATCAATTCCGTCAGTGCCTGAGTGAGCAGCTTTCTTGTCCGCCGGACACGGCGGTCTTCTTTTTTGTTCTCCTTCTCCATACAAGTCCTCTCTTCCCAACAATTTCAACTTTTTTTGTTCATTATCTCACGTGGAAACCAGTTTTTGATGTATTTTGCACATTTAGACGAAAATGTGATTATTGATTTTGACCACGCGTGCTATTATAATTCGTTGCGTTGAAAAAGTCAACATGTTGTTGGATAACATAACGAATGAGGAGGAATGATCCTTGAAAGGATTTGCAAAATGGCTGGTGCGTCACCGTGTTCTGGTGATCATTCTTTGCCTGCTGTTGCTGGTACCCGCTGTTATAGGGATGTCTGCGACCAAAACGAAATATGACCTGTTGTATTATTTACCGCAAGATTTGGAAACGGTAAAGGGGCAGGAAATCCTGTTGCAGGATTTTGGGAAAGGTGCATTCTCTCTGCTGGTGACAGAAGGGTTGAATCCCGTTCAACAGGCAGAGCTGGAAGATACGATAAAAGTTGTGCCGCATGTCGACACCGTTCTTGGATATGCATCTCTTACGAAAGGCTCTTTCCCGACAGAGATCTTGCCGGAGAAGGTGCGCAGTATTTTTCAGAATGGAGATTGTATGCTGACGGCTGTTTTCTTCGACACTTCTTCTTCCGCCGAAGAAACGATGGAGGCAATTTCTGAGATTCGTTCCCTTGCAGGGGAAAAGTGTTTCGTGTCCGGGCTTTCTGCTGTGGTTACGGATACCAAGCAGCTTGTCGAGGATCAGGAAGCAACTTATGTTGCAATTGCCGTTGCACTTTGCACGGTGGTACTAATGATTACAATGGACAGTTTCCTTCTGCCGATCATTTTCCTGCTTTGTATTGCAGTGGCTGTGCTGTGGAACTTTGGCAGCAATTATTTTCTCGGCGAAATCAGCTATATTACAAAGGCAGTGGCTGCAGTGCTTCAGCTTGGTGTGACACTCGATTATTCCATCTTCCTTTGGCACAGTTATCGTGAACAGAAGACGCTCACAGAGGACAGAGACGAAGCAATGGCAAACGCTGTCAGCCTGACGTTCTCATCCATAATCGGGTCCAGCCTGACAACTATGGCAGGATTTATTTCCATCTGCTTCATGAGTTTTACCCTCGGCCGCGATCTGGGGATTGTAATGAGCAAAGGTGTTGTGATGGGCTTGCTTGGCACATTGGTTTTGCTTCCCTGTGTCATTCGTTTGCTGGATAACCCGATTGAGAAAACAAGCCATAAACCGCTTCTGCCTGATGTTGGAGGAATCGGTCGCTTTGTAGCAAAGCACTACAGATTGATGTGCCTGATTGCGGTTTTGCTGTGTGTGCCGGCTTTTTACGGATATAACCATGTGGATGTTTACTATGATATGAGTAAGGTGATGCCGCAGGAACTCCCATCTGTTATCGCAAATAAAAAATTGGAAGCTACTTTTGATACAGCTACCACTCATTTGCTGCTGGTTGACGCCAATGTCCCTCAAAAAGATGTCCGAGCTATGGTGGAAGCTATGGAGAAGGTGGACGGCGTAAAGAATGTGATCGGCATCGACAACCTGCTCGGCGCGGGGATTCCTGAAAATATCCTTCCGGAGGAAATCCTTTCTGCAGTGAAAGGAGAACGGTATCAGTTGATGCTGATCAACAGCATCTATGTTATTTCAACAGATGAAGTCAATGCTCAGATTGATGAGCTGAACAGGATTCTGAAGAAATACGATGAAGGCGGCATGCTGATTGGAGAAGCGCCATGCACCAAAGATCTGATCACCTGTACCGATCATGATTTTAAAGTGGTTACTGCGATTTCGATGGCTGCTATCTTTGTGATTATCATGATTGTTGAGAAGTCGGTTTCTCTGCCAATCCTTCTGGTGGCTGCGATTGAGCTGGCTATTGCTGCGAACTTATGCATTCCCTATTATACCCATCAGGAACTTGCCTTTGTCGGGCCGATCCTGATCTCAACCATTCAGCTTGGAGCGACAGTCGACTATGCAATCCTGATGACGACCCGCTACAAACAAAATCGTCTCTCCGGAAAAGACAGAACTCAGGCGATTCAGAATGCAGTTGCATCCGCAGCACAAAGTGTGTTGGTCAGCGGTATGGGCTTTTTCGCGGCAACTTACGGCGTAGGGCTTTACTCGGATATCGACATTATTTCCAGCATGTGCCGTCTGATTGCCCGTGGTGCATTGTGGTCTGTCGCGGTGGTGCTCTTCCTGCTGCCGGCGCTGCTTTTGCTTCTGGATAAAATCATTGTTCACACAACCTTTGATATGAAAGCCGCCCGTTAAGCGGAGAAAGGAAAGAAAAGAAAATGAAAAAAAGAATCATTGCGATGCTCCTTACAGTCTCTCTGCTGTTAATTTTGGGGTGCACAGGTGTTTATGCTGAAACAACCGGACAGGAACGAGTTTATGTAGTAGCCGACCCTGACGGTTCTGTCCTTAGCCTTACGGATACCATCCATCTGGAAAACACAGATAAGCTGGAAGAACTTGCTATTCTCTCCATGCTGGATGATCTTCAGAATGTCAGCGGAGAGGAAGCTTTTATCCGCGACGGGCAAACGGTTATCTGGAAAGCTGCCGGTTCTGACATTACTTACCAGGGGACTTCGGAAAAAGCACCGGCAGTTATGCCGGTTGTTCACCTGACACTTGACGGGGAAGAAGTTTCTGCTTCTGATCTTTCTGATAAACAGGGAAAGGCAACGATTGAAGTTTCCTATCTTGCAGAAGGGGCTGCTCCTGCCTTGACGATCACGGCAATCATGCTCCCCGAAGAGGGAGTGACGGACATTCACACCGAGAATGCAGCCGTTATGACCGAAGCCGGCCGCCGGATGTTGGTCGGGTGGGCGGTACCCGGGGCAAATGGAGATCTGGGGCTCCCGGTATCATTCCGGGCTGACTTTCAGGCGGAACAACCGGAGCTCTCCTGGATGATGACGATTGTGACCTCTGACCCGATTCATATGCTTTGCACAGAAGTGGAAGAAAGGGTCGAGACAGATGTTCATCTGGAGCTTGATGAAGCACAGAGTGTCCTCCATGCCATGCAAAACGGTGATCCGATTCCGGCAACCACCGGGAAAACAAATGGTTTAGGCCCCAAAATCAACGAACTCAATGACGGCCTTAAGGAACTGAACAACGGAGCAACGAAACTTGCAGAGGGTGCGGCAGAACTTTCAGACGGAACTTTGGAGCTGAGCGACGGCACAAAAGAGCTTGCCGACGGGGCGCAGGAGTTGCTCGATGGGGCTGTAACGCTTGCGGATGGTGCAAAAGACGCAGATTCCGGTGCGCAACAGCTTGCTTCCGGCGCAGACACGCTTTCTAAGGGGATTTCTTCAGCAGCAGAAGGTTCTGCCCAGCTGGCAGCAGGTCTTGAAACAATCAGTGCCAACAGTGATGCGTTAAATCAGGGAGCACAAATGATCTTTTCCGCAATTCTGGATACAGCAAATGAACAGCTGGCATCTTCCGGCCTGGATGTTGCAGGGATCAGCCTGCCGGAACTGACGGCAGAAAACTACGCCGTTGTGCTGGAGCAGGTTATGGACCAGGTGAACCCGGAGACAGTAAAAGCCTTGGCCACCTCTCAGGCAGAGCCTCTTGTCCGCCAGCAGATAGAAGCACAGAAAGCTCAGATTCAGGCAGCGGTAGAGGCACAGGTGAAAACTGCCGTGCTGGAAGGTGTTCTGCAGGCGGCACAGACCGGCCTGACGGCTGAAGAAAATCAGCTGGCACTGCAGAGCGGGCAGATCCAGCCAGAGCAGAATGCTGCAATTCAGGCAGCTGTGCAGGAACAGCTTCTCTCGGATGAGATACTTGCAAAGACGGAGAAGGCTGTGCAGGAGCAGATTGACAGTCTGGTTGCCGAGAATGTGGAAAAGGTACTTGCCTCTGATCCCAACGCAACGGCACAACTCACAGTTGCCCAGACAGCTTATGAAAGTCTGAGCGCATTGAAAGAGGAGTTGGACCAGGTGAATGCATTTGTCACCGGGCTGGCGCAGTATACCGAAGGGGTTGATCAGGCGGCTGTAGGGGCATCCGAACTGCAAAACGGAATGCAGCAGCTTGAAGAAGGTTCTGTATCCCTCTCTTCCGGAGCCTCTGAACTCTCTGCGGGTACGGAATCTCTGGCAGATGGCGCAGGCAGGCTGGTTGATGGCGTTTCCGCTTTGAAAGACGGAACGGTGCAGCTTTCCGATGGCGCTGAAAAGCTGTATAACGGTTCTGTTGAACTTGCAGACGGTGCTTTCGACCTTCAGAAGGAAGGGACGCAGAAGCTGATGGATCAGATTATGAATGCAGAGAAGGAAGCCGCAGAGAAGCTCCTTCCCTATCTGGAAGATGATCTGGAAAATGCCCTCCGAATTTTCGAGGAGACGAGAGACAATACTGCCGATGCAGGCTATGACCTTCGCACGGAAGGCGTTGACACCACTACCGCTTATATCATTCGCACAGACTTAAAGTAAGATCTGAAGGGATATCATCATAATTACAGCCGGGAGGACAGATAATCTGCTCTCCCGGCTGAGTATTATTTCATGATATTCGAAAATATTGTATGGATGACACTCATTCCGGTCATTTCCAAAAGTTCTCTATAGGCAAAAAATTTTTCCTTATGCGAAGTTCCTGATACGAGTGGAACGAGTGTCACTTTATCCCCCGGTCTGGGAATAGAAACTGCTGGACATTTGTTGGACGTGAGTTGTTAAAATTCCTATAACCAGTTGATAGAAGAATAACTTCATGCAGAGGGGAGATCATACCAGATGGAACAGAAAAAGGTAGAGATCCGTTTGATGGGGCACTTCGTAATCGAAATAGATGGGAAGATTCATGAAGAGCTGATGACGCTTTCGCCCAAAGGTGTCAGCCTTTTGGAATTGTTGATCCTGGCGGAAGGTCAGACGGTTCAAACAGATGTTCTGAGAGAAGAACTGTGGCATCATGATACAGTCGGTATGGATCCGGAGGAAGAAAAAAATAGAAAACAACGGGAGAAGATCAGGCTGAAAACTCTCGTTTGTCGGACACGGCAATATCTGAATATGCTTTCTCCGGGACTCGGAGAGTGTATTGCTTCTGAGCGTGGGGCTTATTCCTGGAAGAGTTTCCCAGATCTTTCTATTGATGTAGAGGAAATAAAGACAATCTGTACTACTCTCACAAAGGCTCATAGAATCTTTATTTTGTTACACATTGATAGAATCCGTTTCCACAGAAATAAAGGAACATTGTTTCATTTCTGACTTGAAATTATGTTCGGATTATCATAGAATATTAAGAAATATTTGCTGAAATCACAGGGTTGGTACGAAGTTATGGAAAACAGAAAGAGCCGGACTACTCTCATAGCTGCCATCGGGGGGATCGCCCTGGTGGCCATCCTCGTCTTCGGCACGTTATGGGTGGGTCACAGAGCAAAAATGGATACGGAGTCTGCCGTCCGTTCTGTCAGCCTTCTGTACCTGGATGAACTGGCAGGCCGGCGGGAGCAGGTTGTAGCGGTAAATTTGCAGGATAAGATTGACGTCATAAATACTGCCCTGGAGCTGATGACGGAGGATGATCTGAGTGACCTGGAACACCTTCAGGCATATCAGGCGAAAATGAAACGGCTTTTTGTGCTGGAGAAGTTTGCCTTTGTGGATACAGATGGCCTGATTTATACCTCGCAGGGTTACCAGACGGACATTGAGCAGTATCAGTTTGACTATTTGAAGCTGGAGGGGCCGGAAATCTCCCTCAAAAATCTGGAGAGTGAAGATAAGAAAGTCATTATTGCAGTGCCGGTCCACATGTCTTTTCAGGGGAAAGACCTTGTGGTTTGCTTCATGGAGATTGATATGGAGGAAATGCTCTCCGGCGTCTCTATGAATGCACAGGAAGATGGCGCAACATTCTGCAACATCTATACAAGCAGCGGCGTCGCTCTCAGCAATACCGTTCTGGGTGGCCTCGCCGAAGAGGATAATCTCCTGGAGGCTCTGGCGCATGCGGTTTACGAGCCGGGATACTCCCATGAAACCATTGTGCGGGATTTTGAAGAAGGCAATCGGGGGGTTACGTCCTTTACCTATAACGGAATTCGCGAAACGATTTCCTATGTCCCCGTAACAGGGACGGACTGGTTTCTTACTTACCTGATTCGGGAAAGCGTGATCAGCAGGAATATCAGCACAATCTCCAACGGGATTATTCGGAGGAGTATGAACCAGACGGTAGCGACAATTGTTATCCTGCTCGGATTGTTTACTTATATTCTTCGTCAGGCACGCCGAAATGCGAAGTTAACAATCGAAAAGGAAACCACTGATGCGGAAAACCGCGTCAAGCGGGAAGAGATGGAGCGCCAGCTGGCGCTGCAGAATGAACTGCTGGCTCAGAAGCAGCAACAGGAAGAACAGAACCGTATGATTACGGCGCTGGCTTCCGATTATTGGAGTGTTTATTACCTTGATCTGGACAAAGACCACGGTGTTTGCTATCAGGCACATGAAGATGTAGAGAATGGCTTCAAAGTCGGAGAACGATTCAATTATCTCTCCGCCGTAACAACTTATGCCAGAGAATACATCAAAGAAGAGTATCTGGAGGAGTTCTTAAAATTCATTCAGCCGGAAATCATCAAAGCAAAGCTGAAAGAACAGAGAGTCATCGCCTATCGGTATATGGTGCATCGCCATGACAGGGATACGTGGGAAGAAGTTCGCTTCGCCGGCGTGAGACATCCGGAAGACCGCAAAGACTATCTTGTTCATGCGGTGGGTGCCTGTTTTGTGGATGTGGATCTGGAGACCAGAAAGAGCATGGAGCAGAATCAGGCTCTGCAAGAGGCTTTGCGGGAAGCGGAAGCGGCAAACAAGGCAAAAACAGCTTTTCTCAGTAACATGAGCCATGAAATCCGCACACCGATGAACGCAATCATCGGGCTGGACAATATTGCGCTGAACGACTCTGCTATTTCCGCGCAAACCCGGGAGTATCTGGAAAAAATCGGCACTTCTGCCCATCACCTGCTCAACATTATTAACGACATTCTGGATATGAGCCGCATTGAGTCCGGCCGGTTGACGATTAAAAACGAGGAGTTCTCTTTCTCCAAAGCATTGGAGCAGGTGAATACCATCATCAGCGGCCAGTGCCGGGATAAAGGCCTGCATTACGAATGCCGGACAAAAGGACAAATTGACGAGTATTATATCGGTGACGATATGAAACTGCGCCAGGTGATGATCAATATTCTGGGCAATGCTGTAAAGTTTACTCCGGAGGGCGGTACAGTGTCCTTTGAGATCGAAGATGTTGTCCGGATGGACAAAAAGGCAACGCTCCGCTTTACCATTCGCGATACGGGCATCGGCATGAGCCGGGAATATCTCCCAAAGCTGTTTGATGCTTTCAGCCAGGAAGATTCCTCTACCACAAATAAATATGGCAGCACAGGGCTGGGTATGCCCATCACCAAAAGTATTGTGGAGCTGATGAACGGCACCATCGAAGTGGAAAGCGAAAAGGGGAAGGGTACTACCTTCGTCGTGACGATTACACTGACACAGGCGGATCATCAGACGGCAAAGGAGAATGATTTTGAGCTTCGCCCCCATGAGATGAGTGTCCTTGTCGTTGATGATGACCGAATCGCCTGTGAGCATGCAGAAGTCATTCTCGGGCAGGTCGGCATCAGCTGTGAAATGGTAACCTCCGGCAGAGAAGCTGTAGAGATGGTGAAAATGCGCCATGCCCGCAGAGAGGATTATAACCTGATTCTGGTTGACTGGAAAATGCCGGAGATGGACGGGGTAGAAACAACAAGGCAGATTCGTGCCATTGTCGGGTCGGATACGCCCATCATCATTCTCACTTCCTATAATTGGGAAGACGTCGAAGAGGAGGCGCGCGAAGCCGGGGTTGATACCTTTGCTGCAAAACCGCTTTTCGCCGGCACGGTGATGGATGAATTCCGGGAAGCGTTCAAAAAGAAAAATGAAAAACTGGTGCGGGATACCGTCGATCTGAAGGGTCGCCGCATCTTGCTTGCCGAGGATGTTCTGGTCAATGCAGAAATCATGATGATGGTTCTTTCCATGCGGGAGATGGAAGTAGAACACGCTGAAAATGGTGCTGTTGCGGTGGAGATGTTCCGCAGCCATGAGAAAGGATATTATGACGCGATCCTCATGGATATGCGGATGCCGGAGATGGATGGGCTGGAAGCAACCCGAACCATTCGCGGGCTTGACCGGAGCGATGCAAGGTCGATTCCCATCATTGCGCTGACGGCCAATGCTTTTGACGAAGACGTCCAGCGCAGCATGCAGGCAGGGTTGGATGCACATCTGAGCAAACCGGTAGAGCCTGAAAACCTGTTTGAAACGCTGGAGAGCCTGATCAAATAAGAGATGAGATAAAAAAATATTCAAGAGATGGAAAGGAAAGACAATGAGTGAAAATATCATCTACTGTTACTCCGGATCCGGGCATTGCCTGAATATGGCAAAAACGATCGCCTCTTATCTCGGCGATACGGATATCGTCATGATGCGCAGTTTCCCGGTAAAAACGGATGCAACCGAAGCGAAGCGAGTAGGGTTTGTGTTCCCCTGCTACGGCGGCGGGCTGCCCGGCCATGTGGAAGAATACATCAAGGCAATCCGGATAGCACCGGATGCCTATAAGTTTGCCGTGGAACAGTTTGCCGGGTACATGGGCTGCGGCCTGCATAAGATTGATGAGATCGTCGGGCTGGATTACTGGAATATGATTTCCAACCATTCCACCTGCATCTGGCTGATGCCTCATTCCCTTTGCCTACCTCCAACATCTCCGGAGAAAGCACAGGAGCGGGTGAATCGGAAAGCTGTTGAGGTAGGGCTTGCCGTCAGAGAAGGAAAGCGCAGTGAGAAAAAGCCACCGAAAAAAGCATTCTTTGCAGCGGAAAGCAAAGCATTCTCCGGAATGCACTCCAAACGGGCAAAGAAATTCCAGGCAAACAGTGATTGTATCGGATGCGGGACTTGCGCAAAAATCTGCCCGATGCACAACATTTATCTGATCGATACGAAGCCTGTTTTCGGGTCTGACTGTATCGGATGCCTGAGCTGTGTGCAGTATTGCCCAAAGCAGGCGATCAATGTGGGAAAAATCACAGAGAAGCGGGAACGCTTCCCGAATCCCAATGTAAAAGCAATGGATTTGACCAAACAGATCATCCATATTGACTGAAATTTTCGTCAAAGAATCTTATTATAATACAAAACCGCTTCCACATCCGGTGTGAGAAGCGGCTTTGTCATACATGGGCTTTTCAGGTAAGAAAAGTCTTAAACCATTCACATTCATCCCGGTTGCACTGTTGTGCATCCGGCAGACGGATATTGCAGTGAAATACATGCCCGAGCACATGATCCGGATCCCCGTAATATTGGTAACGGACCGGCACACTGTTTTTCTTCAGTGCCTCTTCCATGGGCGGGGCTGCTGCGGCGAGAAAGTCTCCTTCACATGTCATGAGAAAGCAGGGAGGGAAACCCGGTAACAGGTGGTCGGTTACGCTGATCTGCTTCATTTCATCTTCCGAGCCTTTATTCGGCATAAAGTCTGCCATCAGGCGGGCAGTCAGGTCTTTTTTCTTTCCTTTTTTCATCTCATAAATTCCGCAGTTCAGGGCAATTGCGGTGGGTACAAATCCTTCCGGCGGAGAAAAGGGAAAAGTTCCGGCATAGGCCTCGTTGGTGCAGATGCAGCTATATAATCCGAGGTTATGCGCGCCGGCGCTGTCACCGACGGCAAACACATGCCTGCAGTCGAATCCATAAGCGGCGCGGTTGTCCAGCACCCAGCGGAATACGTTGTTTGTATCCTCCAGAGAAGCCGGGAATTTATATTTTGGTGCGAGCCGATAGGTGTAATTGACAACGGCGAATCCTTGTTGGGCAAGGCTCATGCAGTAGTATTGATATCGCTCCTTATCCCCATATACCCAGCCCCCGCCGTGTACGCTGACGATGACCGGCAACTCTTCCTTCACGTTTCTCGGGCGATAAACATCCAGCAGATTCCAATCCCCGTAAGGTCCGTATGAAATGTTGTCATACCGGACGATGTCATTCGGTGTCGTCAGGCCGGCGTCGCGTTTGTCATCACCGCGTTTGAAGCTTGCACGGAGAAACATACTTGTAATCGACATGGGATACCTCCTCGCAAATCATTTGATCCTACTATACAGCAAGCGGGAAAATGTCGCAAGAGAAAAAAGAGGCTTGCCGTGGAGGGTTATCTGCTCCGGTGTTGACGGGTTTGAGGAAATCTCCTATAATAAAGCAACATGAAAATTGGAAAAAACAGGAGACAGGAGAACGGTATGAGAATAACAGTCTATCTCGGAGCAAATGAAGGCAATGACCCTGCGCTGAAAGCTGCTGTCCGGGAACTTGGCACGTGGATTGGAGAGAGCGGCAGCTCCCTCGTCTACGGTGGCTCCAAATCCGGCCTGATGGGAGAACTGGCAGAGAGCGTTCTCCTGGCGGGCGGAACCGTCATCGGCGTGGAGCCGCAGCGGTTCATTGATGAAGGCTTCCTGTATGATGATATTACGGAGCTGATCGTGACGGCGGATATTCCCGAGCGGAAGAGAAAAATGATGGAGCTGGGGGAGGCTTTTATCGCCTTTCCGGGAGGCACCGGAACGCTTGAGGAGATTGCCGAAGTCATGTCCGGTGTTGCGCTGAAAGATCTGAAAGCCCCCTGCATTCTTTACAATCTGCACGGATATTATGAAGGGCTGAAGAGCCTTTTGAATCACATGATAGCCAAAGGGCTTTCTACCGCAGAAAAACAGCAAGGGATCTATTTCGCACAGAATCTTGCCGAAATCCGGCAGATTTTAAGCATTTCTTCTGATCTGTAATTTGCCTGATTTTCGGATCTGAGGTAAAATCAGAGGAGAGTATACGTTTTGTTCGGGAGAGAAGGAGGATTCCCGTGAAAGAGATTCTTTTGGAAGAAATTCTGAACCTGATTCTGTTATTCTTTGCCTATGCGTTTTTGGGCTGGTGCATTGAGGTTACTCTGAAATATTTTCAGTTTCATCGCTTTATCAACAGGGGCTTTTTAACCGGCCCCTGGCTGCCGATTTACGGTTCCGGTGCTGCACTGATTACCGTTGTAGTAAAAGGTCTTTTGCCCATCGAATTTGGATTCGGGACGACGTTTGCCGTCTCCTTTGTCCTTTGCGGTCTTCTGGAATATCTTGCCAGCTTTTTTATGGAAAAACGTTTTCATGCCCGATGGTGGGATTACAGCCAGAAGCCGATGAATCTGCACGGCAGAATCTGGATTGGCAACCTCGTGCTTTTCGGGCTGGGTGGAGTCCTGATTGTTCATGTCATCAATCCTCTCCTGTTTCAGCTGTTTGGCAAAATAACGTTACTCGTAAGAGAAATTACGGCAGGAGCCCTTTCAACCGTTTTTATCGCGGACTATATTGTCTCTCACTTTGTCTTGAAACTGGTGAAGACAGGGGTCGAGAACAGCGAAGCAGACAATACCGAAGAGATCAGCCGCGAAGTGAGGCTGCTCCTCCGGGACCGCTCCGTTTTTGCCCGTCGTTTTGCGGATGCCTATCCGGAAGTGCTTTATAGAACCGATCGGATTCTGGCAAGAATGAATGAGATCAAAGCAGAGACAGAGCGCCTGCGGAAGGTGGCAGAGCACCGTGTTGAAAAGATGGAGCAGCGCCTGGAAGAGCGGAAAGAATATATCACCTATCGGCTGGAGCCCACGGGATCCATTAAAAATTCTCTGATTCACGATCAGGATCAATTGATTACCATGCTGTACGACGATGCGTCTGCCACAGATGAAATGCGGTCGCTCAAAGAAAACATCGATAAAAACAGAGAGCGGCTGGATGATCGCTTGGCACGCCTTCCAATTTCGTCCGACAGGCAGACGAGGAAAGCAAGATAGCAAGTTCAATTTATTCTGTGTTTAGAATTCTGTGATACCCTCAGAAAGAGAAGGGGGGAAGTGCTGCATGTTTCATATTTTGGTTGTGGAGGACGATAAAAATACTCGCAGGCTTTTCAAAGCAATTCTGGAGGCAGAGCATTATACGGTTTCCGTCGCCGGAGATGGGGAAGAAGCACTTGCCGTAATGGACCGGGAGCATATCGATCTCGTGGTGTTGGATATCATGATGCCTCGGATGGATGGCTATGAGTTTACTGCTCTTCTTCGATCCACCAATAACGATCTTCCGATCCTCATGGTAACAGCTCGCCAGCTCCCGGAAGACAAAAAGCAGGGGTTCCTTGTTGGGACGGATGATTACATGACCAAGCCCGTCGATGAAGAGGAGATGCTCCTTCGCATCAAGGCGCTTTTGCGTCGTGCGAAAATTGCCAGTGAGCAAAAAATGGAAATCGGGGATGTGGTGCTGGACTACAACGCGATGTCTGTCACAAAAAACGGTGAGACACAGATTCTGCCGCAAAAAGAGTTCCTTTTGCTTTATAAACTGCTCAGTTATCCCGGTAAGACGTTTACACGCATCCAGTTGATGGATGAAATCTGGGGAGCAGAGAGTGAATCCGGCTGGGAGACGGTGACCGTGCACATTGGCCGTCTTCGCAAACGCTTTGAAGGATGGAAGGAATTTGAAATCCAGTCTGTTCGAGGTTTGGGATACAGGGCGGTGAAGAACGAGTGAAAAATCTGGAAGAACGCAGGCAGCGCCTTTCTTTGACATTGCTTTTTGCCGGTCTGGTTTTTCTTTTCCTTCTTCTTACGATGATTCTGATCGTCGGGGTGATCCTGATCCTGATGCGGCATGGGTTTCTGGAGCTTGGCGAGAACAGGCCCGTTACCAGCAGTTTCCTGCTGATTCTGGCGTTGATCAGCATTTTTGCGGGTACAGTGTTGGCAGGCACAGTCGGCCGGCTTCCGCTTCGCCCGGTCAACGGAATAATCAATGCATTGAATCGCCTCGCAGCCGGTGACTTTAAAACCCGCCTGAGCTTTCCGAACCCAATGGCAAAATATCCGCTGGCAAAGGAATTGACAGAAAGCTTTAATAAAATGGCTGAAGAGTTGGAGAGCACGGAGATGCTGCGCTCCGATTTTATCAACAATTTTTCACATGAATTCAAAACACCGATTGTCTCAATTGCAGGCTTTGCCAAGCTGCTGAAAAAGGGTTGCCTTACACCGGAAGAACAGACGGAATATCTGAATATTATTGAAGATGAATCACTGCGGCTAAGTGCCATGGCCACCAATGTTCTGAATCTGACGAAAGTCGAGAATCAGTCTATTCTGACAGATCTGGTGGATTATAACCTGTCTGAACAGATTCGTACTTGCGTGCTGATGTTGGAAAAGAAATGGGATCGGAAAAATCTGGATCTGATCCTTGATTTTGATGAACATTTCATTACTGCCAATGAAGAGCTGATGAAGCAGGTTTGGATCAATCTGATTGACAATGCCATCAAATTTACGCCTGACGGCGGAAGCATGGAGATTACTGTCACAGAAGAACCTGAAAACATTCTGGTTTCGGTGATTAATTCAGGGAGTGAAATCCCGGCAGAAAGCACGAGTCGTATTTTTCAAAAATTTTATCAGGCAGATGAATCTCATGCCACGGAAGGCAACGGCATTGGGCTGGCCATTGTGCAAAAAGTTGTTGAACTGCACGGGGGAGAGGTTTCCGTAGAGAGTAAAAACGGTCGCACTGCCTTTTCGGTCACTTTGCCGGCTCGAAAAGTCGCCGAAGTACGGGATGAATAGAGCGTAGAGTCCGAACGCCTTGAGAATAACAAAACGGTGTTGCAAGGAGAATAGAAATGCCGGATTCAAAAATAACATGGAGCGCTATCCGGGAACATTTGCGAAAGATGTGGATGGTTTATCTCATTGAAATCGTGGCCTGCCTGGGAGGACTGGAGCTATTGTGGACGATGACGGAGCCTCGGATTCCCGACGATCAGATGATTCTGATTTATTTGGCGGACGGTTCCTCCAATCCGGAAGCATTGGAAGAAGTTGCTGAGAAGATGTTGGAGGAAACCAAAAAGCAGGATCCTTCCATTCGAAAGGTGGAATTTCAGAGTCTTCCCTATTCCAATCCTGATGTTGACTATACGGCGCCGATGGTTCTGATGGCAAAACTATCTACCGGAGAATGTGATGCTTTCCTGGCAAATCAGTTTGCAATAGACGATTTGGTCAGAGGCGGGGCGCTCCTTCCGTTGGACGATCTTGTTGCCGTCGGTTGGATGGAACCCTATAGCTTGGAGCCATATTATGCGAATTATGAGGACGAAAACGGAGATCAGATAACCTTCCTTGCAGGGTTGAAACTGGATTCTCTTACATCGCTCTCTGAAAAGGAAGCATTCCACAATCAGGGAGCTTATCTGGCAATTCCTGCAAATGGAACAAATCAGGAAGCAACATTGGTTGCATTGGAGGTTATGGCTGGCATTCTGTCTTCCGAAGAGGCATGAATTGCAAGGAGGGTTATGATGTATTCAGATTGGGATTATAAAGAAATCAATCTCCGCATCAGAAAAAAGGAAATGGTGTTGGGCAGCATTCTGCTTCTGTTTTTGCTTCTGCTGGTCGTTGCGGTCATTCAGAGAATCAAATGGCTTGCCATGGTAAGCGCAGTGATGCTGTTCGTGGCTGGATGCTTTGGATTTTCAGCGGTTCTCATGCCTGATTTTCGGTATCGCAGTTTTTTGGAAGACCTGGAAAGCCGGCTGAAGCAGGAAGTTCGCGGCACGATTCTTTCTGTCTCAGAAGAGGAAGAGCTCCGGGACGGAGCAATGGTATATCCGGTTCATATTCGCCTGAAAGAGAATGAGGATGACCACATCGTTTATCTGAATGCTTCTAAAACAGAGGGATTCCCAACAGCGGGGACGGATGTCACGCTGGAATGTTGCGGCAGGCATATTCATGCAGTTGTCAATCCGTGAACTGGTAAACAGGAAGAGAAAGCAAAACAGCGGCAGAAGAGAACATCTGCCGCTGTTTTGCTTTTCGATCATAGGGAATCTCTTTCAAAAATAGTACCGTGCAGGCGTTGGATTGTCAGGTCTTCGCTTCCAGTTCGCTGTGACATTTCGGGCAATGAATGCGGATTTTTCCCTTCCCTTTCGGAACGCGAAGAGTAGCTTTACACTGTTTACAACGGAAATAACGGAAATTTTTGCGATCCTTCCACTTGTCACGTTGAAGATGGAACCATGCTCTTATTTTGCCGGTAAAGCGGAGATAGATCTCCCGCTCTTGCAACCTCTTTGTGTAGTTCCTGGAATAACAGCGGATGCAGGACCACAGCATAAGAGCCAGAGCCGGAATGTAAAAAAGTCGCAACGGAGAGAAAAGAGAGTGTATTAAAAACGCAAGACTCAGAATATAGAGGGCTTTTGTCAACTCATCGGCCCCATACCTGCCCTGCATCCACTGACGTGTTTTAATGCCAAGGGTTTCAAACCACTTTTTCATTGTTTACCCCATTTTTGTCTGCTTTTACGGAAAGGATACAGGAGAAATCTAAACAGAGTCTAAACTTGGAACAATGTTTTTCCCTGTAAAAAGAGATCTCAAGAACCTGATAAATGACAGTTTAGCTTCTGTTTAGGATTATATGATACGGTTTATCCGTTGAAATTGAAGAAGCGAGGCGTTATTTATGGCGCTGTGGATAGTTTTGATTGTTGCTGTGTTGCTGTTTGCAGTCTGTTTTGTGCTGTTGCTATTGAATCTTCGTAGTTCTCCTGTGCCGGATTTATCTAATCAGGAGTCTGTCAAAGATACACGGTGGGGATTATATGCCCAAACCCTGAGTGAAGGAATAAAGAAGACTCGCGAATGTCCCTGGGAAGATGTATGGATTACTTCCTACGATGGATTGCGGCTGCATGGACAGATATTGCATGGCACGTCAGACAGCACTGTATTGCTTGCACATGGATATCGATCGTCCGGAGAAAATGATTTTTGCGGGCTGGTCGAGTATTATCGCAAAAAGAATTTTACCATTCTGATAGTTGACCAGCGGGCGCATGGGAAGAGTGAAGGTAGGCAGCTTACGTTCGGCTTGCGCGAACGTTGGGATATGACAGGTTGGATTACCTATGCAGTGGAAAGCCTGCCGCAGGAATTGTACCTGCATGGTGTTTCCATGGGCGGGGTTGCATTCATGATGGCACTTCTGCAGTGCAAAGGATATCCGATTCGCGGCGTGATTGCTGACAGCGCTTATGACAATGTGCGGGAGCTGTTGCTTTATCAGGCAAAGAGAAAATATCATTTGCCGGCCTTCCCGTTTGATGCACTGATTTCTGTGGCAGGTTTTCTGCTGTTTGGGAAGAGCTTTTCTTCCCTTCATGCATCTGCCTGTGTGGGACAGTGTAATGTACCTGTTTTGGTGATCAACGGTACCAACGACCATACCGTTCCACCCGGCATGGCAGGAAGATTCACCAAAGCAAGGCAGGTGCAATATGCCAGCATAGGAGGTGCTCGCCATGGCATGTGCTGGTTAACAGCACCTGGCGTATATGAGGGCCAGCTGGATCAGTTCTTTTCAGGAGTGAAGAAAGAGAGAGGTTCTTTGGCATGGACAGAACAATAGCTATGAAGGGAAAAATAGAGAACAAGCTGATACAGGGATCTTATCCGCTGCATCAGCATCTCCTTATTATGGGCAGAAACACAAAAGGCTACCCACTTGAGGAAATAACAGAGATGCTATATGTCGTGCTAAACTCAGATATTGAAATCACCATAGTATGTGGCACCGATCGTGAACTCTTTTCTCGAATGGAAAGTGCTTATCAGGGAGTCGAGAATGTTCATGTGTTTAATGATACAGCAGATGTATTGACGCTGATGGATAACGCAGATCTTCTTCTCACAGACATGGATCAGGGAGTGATTACAGAGGCCGTAACAAGAGAGTTGCCGGTGATAGTTCTCAGTACGTTTGGCCATTTGACGTATTATATAAATCTCCTGTCAGAAAAAGGTTGTGTTGTTATGAAAGGAAATGAGATAGACGCATGCAAGTGCTGCGATGAAATGCTGAACAATCCTGAAATAATTGCTCAGATAAAACACTCTATGCGCCACCTCCTCCGGGAAGAGTCAACTGAAGGAAAATAATAGGAGGAAGCGGTGATTAACAAGTTCGTTGCCATGATTGCTAAGATTGCAACGGGAGTGTCTGTTTGTGCCGGTATTCTCCTTTTATTGTTTGCTATTATGTTGATCTGGAAGCCAATTCAAATCGCTGCATTCCTGCGCTATGGCATTGCGGCTGTAGCTGCAATACTTGCCCTGTGTCTTATTTTTGGAAGTATTCTCTAATAGTATGTCAGCAATCATCCGGCAATCGATTTTGAAATACTGACGGCACCTCGTTCACAGCGGTTTCCCCAGGAATCGATCAGCTGACCGTTTCGGTACACGCAGATCATTTCACAGTTGTTGGAACATCTTCCGCAGGAGGCTTCCCGTGTCACAAACTCTGTGTTCTCTACGGAAAAGTCAAATACATCCCGTTTTACACTTCTTTTTGCCAGAATTGCTGCACCCATCGCTCCCATCAGATGTCCGTTTTCATCCACAAGGATAGGGCAGTGCAGAAGATCCTCGAATGCTTTCACAACACCGATATTTTTGCTGACGCCTCCCTGAAATACAACCGGGGAGGTGATTTTCTTGCCTTTTCCCACATTATTGAGATAGTTGGAAGCAACTGCACGGCAGACGCCTGCAATGATATCTTCCCGTGGGTGCCCCATTTGAATCTTGTGCACGAGGTCTGATTCGGCAAACACTGTGCATCTTGCAGCAATAGGGGTTGGATGGCCGGAGCGCAGAGCGTATTCTCCCATTTCATCTACCTCGATCCCCAGTCGTCGCGCCTGGCTGGAGAGAAATGCTCCCGTTCCGGCGGCACACAGGGTATTCATGGCATAGTCGACAGCCACACCGTTTTCCACCAGAATGATTTTGGAGTCCTGCCCGCCGATTTCAAGAATGGTGCGGACGTCCGGATAAAACGTGGTGGTACCGATGGCGTGTGCAGTGATCTCATTTTTCACGACGGTTGCCCCGACGATCACCCCGGCCAGCCTCCGTGCGCTGCCTGTCGTACCCGTCCCGACAATCTGATAGCAGCCTCTGTCAAATTGATCTTCCAGCAGCCCAACAAGTCTTTTTACCGCTGAAATGGGGCTGCCTTCTGTCCAGATGTATTCACTGGAAAGGATCTGATTATTCTCATTGATGATGACGCCCTTGGTGGAGATGGATCCAACGTCAATGCCAAGAAATGCATTTTCTTTTGTCATACTGCCGCCTTCTTTCGAATTTCAATCATGTCATAGTATGCTTCCAACCTGGTCATCAACCCGACGTCACTGGTCTGGGAATCATAAGTGAGATACAGGATCGGAATTTTGTAGTCCTGGGAGAGATTTGCCAGCACCGGCATAATGTCGGTTTCGGGAGTGCAGCTGGCGGATTTGATGTGAATCAATCCGTCAAACCCCATCTGGGCAAAGGTCTGTGCCTGCCAGATATCAGTAGTAGAATTAGCACCCATGGAGTATTCGCACCTCTCCATGATCTGAATCTGATGATTTTTTCCGCCGGGGCGGAGCATGCTGTTTGTCACATTCATCCAGCGGTGTACCTCTACGCCCATGTCGGCAAGTTTTTGCTCCACTTCAAGGTTTGAAAAAGCGTCCATGACGGTATAGAATTCACCGAGGATTCCTACACGGAGCGGATCTGCGGGTTTCTGCAGCGGAAGCCCGGCCAGACTCCTCCGGGCAGTGCGGTAACTTTCTTCAATGTCAGCGAGGGTTTGTGCGGCGTACATGTCCGAGAGAAACTTCCGGTAAATCAGGCGGCTTTCCCGCGTGGGGTCAAACCCGCAGACCTGATAGTATTTTCCGGTGATCTCGTCAAGGTGTTCCACCATTCTCACGGTTTCCGCAAAAGCTTTGGTCAGTTTTGCAGCGTTCGTGTTGGGGTTGATGGCCTTTACGGCACGAAGAAAATCCTTTTTCTTTCCGGTGTTGAATTGAGACAGATTGATAAAATCAAACTGATAGCCCAGATCCCGTAGAATCTGTTCCTGCAGTTCGGCAAAATAATTCAGCCTGCAGATCCCATACACCATGAGAATCGTATCGGCACCTGCTTCGAGGGCTTCAATCATGCTTCCGAGGGTTGTTTTAAACGGAGTGCATACAAAGTCCGGGCTGTTTTTTGCTCCGAGCTCTTCCGTGCGTTTGGTGAGCGGAGGTGGCAGAATGCACTTGCTTTCAAATCCTTGTTCGACAACATATTTCATCGCACAGTTATATTCTGCATAGCGAGGCAGGGCTATTTTTCGTGATTGTTTCATACCGGACTCCCTTTCTTAAATCGGATGATATCCAGAAAACTTTCCAGGCGGGTTTCAATCCCCGCGGTTCCGCTTTGTGCATCTAGCACGAGATTCAAAACAGGAATGTCTTTCAGCTTTCGTGTCATCAATTCATTGGTCATGGAATCCGGCCCACACGGGAATGCACTGAGCAGAATCATCCCGTCCGCTCTGTCCTTCCAGAGCATGGCACCGCCGACGAGCTCTTTGCTCATGATCCATCGGCAGGTTGGAGAAAACTCCATACAGGCAGTTTTTGCTCTATCACGGTTTGTATGGTCTGCTCTCAGGAGAATCGTCCCCGATTCCCGGAAAAAATCAAGAATCGGTTTGCCGAGATACGGATCGGAAAGAAGATAAGGATGCCCTACAATTAAAATTTTAAGGCCATCTTTCTTTGCAGCGGCTTCCTGGTTGCGTACGGCTGCTTTCTGTTCCGCCTGCTGTTTTTTCAAAGCCTGTCTGTAAGCCTGCCGGCTTTCTTTTGCAGAAAACCCAAGGGAAACACCAAGTGCCTGAAAAGCGTCACCCTCTGATTGATGATTCTTCGCGTCAATGTTGCAGGAGAGAAAACGCTGTGGGCTCGTCCGAAAGATGTTTCGCGTCTGATCATACAACCCTTCAAATCGGGTGCAGAAAACTTCATCATGACGGAAGCTGCTGTATCTGGGAATGAAAATGTAGTCACACTTCCCGATCAGGGCGTGAACATGCCCCATAAATACCTTCGCGCTGAGGCAGGTTTCGTCCACGGAGAGACGAATGCCTTCCTCTAATATTTCTCTGTTGGTTGGTGGGCTTAAAACAGTTTTAACACCGAGTGCTTCAAAAAAGGCTTTCCAGATTGTCCCATACTGATAGTAAAGCATAGCCCGGGGGATTCCGACGGTAATCGGCTTGCGCTCTGCATCCATCATGAAGCTCCTTTACAGACAGTTTTTCAGAAACGATATCACGTGATTCTAAACTGAAACGAAACAACTTGCCTAACTTGCCCGTCGCTGTGCATATGCAGAAAAGGGGGCAAGTTAGACAACTTAGGCAAGTTACCGAGTTGATCAGTAAGTTGCCCTACTTGCCCTATTTGCCCTCATTGATGCATGTGCATTTCCGGGGCGAATAGGGCAAGCAGGGCGAGTAACATAGAAAAAAATCATCTTGCTACAATCATCTGACAGGAGTATGATAGTACAAAGAAGAAGTCGTTGGATAAAGGAATAAAAGAGGTTTCCAAAGATGATGCGTGATCAGGTGTTTGAGTATGTAAAGAAAAAATATAAGGCTTCACCGGAGCACCTGTGGATGCGTTTTCCGGACTATGCCATATTCCGGCATTCCGATAATGAAAAGTGGTTTGCCCTTGTGATGACAGTCAAAAAGAAAAATCTGGGATTGGCGGGAGAAGACGCTGTGGAGATCCTCAACGTCAAGTTACCAAGCCCGCTGCTTGCCGATCTCCTCACCCAGCAGCCCGGATATTTTCGGGGATATCACATCAGCCGGGGCAATTGGGTCTCGATCCTGCTGGATGGCTCTGTTCCGTTTGCTGAACTCTGCAAATGGATAGATGAGAGCTATCTGACAACTGCTTCCAAAGCAACAAAGCAAAAGCTCCGCTCGCCAAAAGAGTGGATTATCCCCGCCAATCCGAAGTACTATGATATTGAAGCGGCATTTGAAGCTGCCGATGAAATCGATTGGAAGCAGGGGAAAGGAATCAAACAGGGGGATACCGTGTTTATGTATGTGGCAGCACCGGTATCTGCCATCCTTTATCAATGCAAAGTGACGAAAACAGACATTCCGTTCCGTTATAACGATGGAAAAGTGCAGATGAAAGCCCTGATGAAAATCAAACTCCAAAAGCGATATCCTCGCGATCGGTTCACGTTTGACCGTTTGGGACGCGATTACGGCATTTTCGCTGTCAGAGGGCCGAGAGGGATCCCGGAGGATCTGAGCGAAGCATTGAAATAAATAAGACAGAAAAGAAGGGTGAAAAGATGAAATTAGCAGAAGCTTTGCAGGAAAGGGCCGATCTTAACCGGAAAATTGAGGAACTTCGGCGGAGACTGGCAAATTGTATCCTGGTGCAGGAAGGGGAGGAACCGGCGGAAGATCCGGCAGCACTGCTGGAGGAACTGAACGATTCCATTGCTCGGCTGGAAGTATTGATGAAACAGATCAATCTGACGAATTGCAAAGCAAAAGTCAACGGCATGACGCTGACAGAGATCATTGCCAGAAAGGATGCACTTCTTTTGAAGCTTTCCACCTATCGTGATCTGGTATATACAGCCGGACAGAATACAAACCGTGCGCGGGGGACTGAAATTAAAATCAAGTCTGTCCTGAAAGCGGCCAAACTGCAGGCAGATACCGATCGGATGGCAAAAGAAGTCAGGGAGCTTGACAATTTGCTTCAGGAGACAAATTGGAAGACAAAACTGATTGAAAGTTAAAAGGAACTATTCCGGTTCCTGAAGATGGTAATTTTGCAGGTGCGCATATCAGGCGGCAACTGCCGAAGTTGCACTTTATGGCGGTGCGCCGGAGGCAGGCGCGGGGTTCGAATCCCCAAGCATTGTAATGCCCGGACCGTGTATGATTGTAGCGTTATTGTGAATGGTGTATGACCGGATATGAACTGCAAAATGAGGGCGGGAAAGGGGATATAGCCAAGGAAAAAAGATCCGGCATGGGAGAAGCCCTGTGAGAGTAGAGCCTTTCCCATGCCGGATTCCGTTTCGCGAGAGATCAGTCAGATGAGAGACTTGACCATGTTGATCACCGTCGCCGCACAGCGGTGGGCGGCAGATTCAACAAATACGGAGTACGATATTTCTTCGGAATCGTCTGCCTTGTCTGAAATCGCACGAAGAATTACATAAGGAACCTGGTTGAGTGTGCATACCTGTGCAACGGCGGAACCTTCCATCTCACAGCAGAGACCGCCGAAAGTGTTTACGATCGCTTCCTTTTGCCCGCGTGAAGCGATAAACTGGTCGCCGGAACAGATCCTTCCTTCAAACACGTGGATTTCCGGGGCGGTTTTTCTTACAGCCGCCACAGCGCATGTCCGCAGCGCTTCGTCGGCAGGGAAAGCTGCCAGTCCAGTATACGGGATTTCTCCCTTTGCAAACCCAAGCGGGCTGCAATCAAAGTCGTGCTGAATGGCTTCTGTCGATACGACAATATCGCCGATATCGATTTTACTGTCCAGAGAGCCGGCAACGCCGGTGTTGATGACGGCGGTGGCATGAAATTTCTGAATCAGAATCTGGGTGCAGATTCCGGCGTTCACTTTTCCGATTCCGCATTTTACAATTACAATGGGGACTTCTCCCAGTTTCCCGGTAAAATAATCCATCCCGGCAATCATCTCTGTCTGGACATCGCAGGCTTCTTTTTTTAAAAGAGAAACCTCTTCATCCATCGCTCCGATAATACCGATAACGGTCTTTTCTCCTGATATACTCATCCTGTTTCCTCCGCATGTAATTTCTTCTCATTTTACCCTGATGCTGCGAAGAATGCAAATTTATTTTTCAGAATACGACGTCCCGAATGATCCCGCCGCCGATGATGCATCGGTTTTCATCGTAAAAAACGGCGGATTGTCCGGGCGTAGCTGCCTTGACAGGGATATCAAACAGAATCCGGGCGCCATCTTTCCCATCTTTCACGACAGTTGCTTTTTCACCTTTATGGTGATAGCGGATTTTGACGGTGGCGTCAATGCCCTCTCCTTCCTGAAGTTCCGGAATGCTCATGTAATTCAAATCTTCACAGAGAACTACCCGGCTGAAGAGAGCTTCTTCCTTCCCAAGCATAACCTCATTGGTTTCCGCACAGATCTTTTTAACGTAAGCCGGGGTTCCGAGAGCAAGCCCGAGCCCTTTCCGTTGCCCGACGGTATAATGGATAATGCCTTTATGCCTGCCAAGAACCTTCCCGTTTTCATCGATGAAATTCCCCTCTCCCGGCAGGGAGATATCGGCATTTTCCTGAATATAATCCGCATAACTTCTGCCGCCTGTTACAAAACAGATTTCCTGTGAGTCAGGTTTCTGCGCATCCGGCAGCCCTGCCTGTGAAGCAATCTCGCGCACTTCCTTTTTGGAAAACCTGCCGAGAGGCATCAGCGTTCTTGCAAGCTGTTCCTGTGTTAACCGATACAGCATGTACGACTGGTCTTTCTCCCCGAAAGCCGCCTGCTGCACCGTCAGTCTCCCGTTTTTAACCGGCAGAATACGGGCATAGTGTCCCGTGGCTACATATTCTGCACCGAGAATATCGGCCATATGAAGCAGATGCTGCCACTTGATCAGCCGGTTGCACAGTACGCATGGGTTCGGCGTCATGCCGTTGCAATAACAGCGGACAAAGGGCTGCGTAATTTTCTCCTCAAAGTCCTGAAGGCAATTCAAAGTGTAATACGGAATTTTGATCTTCCGGCACACCGCACGTGCACTGTCAATTTCACAGCATCGGCTCTCTTCTCCCGTGCTGCTGACCCATGTACGCAACGTAAGCCCGACGACTTCGTATCCTGCCTCTTTCAGGAGGAGAGCAGCCACCGCGCTGTCTACTCCTCCGGACATCCCTACAATTACTTTTTTCTGATCCATACGTTTTATATGATGTATTCTACGGCAAGGTCTTCTGGAATAACGGTTTTTTTGTTAAACAGCAGCACCGCTTCTCTCTGCTCATAAGGTCCGAAAGCGTAAGGGCAGATCTCACTCTGCTCAAACCTTGCAAGAGGAACGATCCTGTTGTAGGCGAAAATTTGGTCCTGTACGCACGTTACATCCGGTACCGGAAAAGGCTCCGGAAGCCAATAAGGATCGAAAACATAAACACGGTCTTTTTCTACACCCGTCAGAAGCACATAATGCCAGCCATCCAGATCAATGCGGGCTACTGCAACACAGCCCCGGCTGATGGAACTTCGCAAGCGGCTGCCCGGCTCCAGTGTAACGTCTCCGCCTGTCAGATAAATGCTCTTCAAAGGGAGCTTCCCGGTCCCGCCAAAGCCGTCCAGCCAGTGGGAGAGGAACATCATTGCTGCATGCGAAGTCCCTTTTTTCCCCGGCGTTCCGTCTCTGTCATATTGATCCAGACAAAACAACATAACATTACGGACTATTTCCGGAGGGATCTCTTCACGCTCAAACAGATAACTGATTCCGTTGAGCAGAGAAGTAGGGCCGCAGTCAAATTCGGTTGTTTGGTAACGAAGAGGAATTTTCATTTTGCAGTTGTCCTCCATCTTGACAAGAAAGGTAACAAGCAGTATAAACAAACAAAAAAACGAAGACGCTGATTCCTTCACAGTATAAGCGAATTAACCTATCGAGTCAATAGGAAATTAAAGGAGTAAGAATTGCTATGTTTGTCACGGATGCCTATGAGCCGCGTTTTTATGATTATAACAACTCAGGTTGTCTCTCTTTTGAGGTGATGCTGCAGATGCTGGAAAACACCGCCCTGCACCACACCATGCTGGCGCACGATGCACTCGTCAATGAAGAGGCGGCCTGGGTGCTGGCGGACTGGCGCGTCGACATCGCAAACCGCCCTCGCCGCGGGCAAAAGATTCATGTAAAAACTTGGGTTCATGGCAGAGCAAGATCGGCTGCTATGACGCGTGATTTTCTTGCATTTGATGACAATGGAGAAGAATTGTTCCGTGCGAGTGCGAGATATGCACTTGTTGATCTCAAAACAAAACGCCTTACCCGCATCGGAGAAGAGTTATTTGACGCATATGGGGTAGAGCAGGAGATCGCTTTCCCCGCAGATGCACCAAAGCTGAAAGCACCGGAGGAATATGAGTTTGCACAACCCATATTCCTCCGCAGAAGAGACATTGATTATAACGGCCATGTCCATAACACGCGCTATATTGAGTTCGCGGTAGAGGCATTGCCGGAAGATGCCTATCGGGCAGATGCATTCTCCTCTTTCCGTGTGATCTGCAGCTCCTCGGTAGAAGCGGGCTCCCGTCCGGAAATCCGGCGCACAGCGACGGAAAACGGCTGGCTTTTCTCCATCTGTGTGGAAGATAAGGTATGTACGCTCATCCAGATGACGTTATAACATAACAGCATAAATCGCTTCATGGTTCTGATGATTTTTGAAATACAATCTCGCCGATCAGCTGCTTGTCCCAGTCATAGAAACGGATGATTGGGTTCTCTCCAAAGTCACCTTGTCCCTGACCGAAAATAGCGTAACCATTCGGGTCAATGCTACCGGAGCCATGAAACTCAACACCGTCCAGACGTAAAGTCAGGAGCGTCTCTGCCTTCTCTTCGTCGATGACATGCATCTGCAGTTGCAGGCTGATTCCCAGCGGGGTTTGTGTCAGAATCAGTTTACCCAGTTCGAAACCGGGAAGGGAGTGGGGATCGGTTGGAATATAAGTTCCCAGCGGAGTGCTTTTGCCTTCTACCAGCGTGATGGGAAGCTCGCACCGTTCCGGTAAGGCAGAGTCGGCGTTTTGTGCTTCGGGCGACCATGTAACAACAACGACTGTGCAGTTCGTTTCGACAGGAGCTGACGCTCCTCCTTTGCGTGTTCCTTCAAAGCAGATTACCATCTCTCGGGGAGAAATGCTTTCAAAGTTCATGCCTGCAGTAGTGAGGCCCAGTGCTTCTCCGTCCAGTACTGCTTCAGCAAACAGAAGCGTCTTCCCTTCTCTCCGGGCATAGTCTCCGAGCGTTCCTTCGCCCGGTAAGCCGATCGTCCACAGAGGGCTGTTGGGATCTTCATCTATGGGGACAACGAGATATTGCGAATCAGCACTTACCTGCACGGTAACCAACACCGTTCCTTCGTCACAAAAGGTTTCCAACACCCGGGCACTCCAACCGGTGCCTTCTGTTTTCGCACTTTGGCTGACAATCAGATCTGCAGCCTCATCGGGCATATCACCGCGGTTGGGATTGGAGTACAGCTCACGCAGGCCGAAAAGATTGGCGGCATAGGCCACAATCCCAAGCGAGAGGATCAGTACGGCAGCCAGCGCAAGCGTGGCGATGCGTTTTTTCCTGATGGGTGATATCTTCTGTCGGGAGGAAAATGCTTCCTCCGGTTGATAAACAATCGCTTCTGCAATGTGTCTGTCATCAATATTACAGATGATTGCGGATAATTGTTGCCGGGTCATTCCACAAAACCCTCCTTCTTCAAATAATGGAGCAGCTTTTCACGGACCCTGGAGAGCCTGACCGAAACGAAATGGTCTTTTCGATGGGTTGCTGCAGCGATGTCAGAGATAGAATCGGCAAACCAGTAGCGGCGGACGAAACAGAATCGGTCTTCATAGCAAAGTGTGTCGAGAAAGCGGCTGATCGCAGCGGACAGCTCTTTTGCCGCATATTCTGCCTCTACATCGATTGTTGCCGGAATACACTCTGCCAGCTCGTCCAGGGTGGCGTCATATCGGCTGTCCCGTTTGGAAGCCGTGTTGGTTTCATATTTTTTTACAGCCAGATTACGGGCAATTCTGCAAACATAGCTCACCAACGGGTTCGGCTTTTGAGGCGGGATTGTATTCCATGCCCCCAGGTAAGTGTCGTTTACACATTCTTCCACATCCAGCTGATTTCGTAAAAGATTGGCTGCGGTTTTCTTGACGGCATGTCCGTATTTGAGATCCAGCTCTGTAATAGCTTGTTCGGAGCGGTTCCAAAACAGATTGATGATTTCAAAATCTTCCAAATCGTGTCACATCCTTTCTGCCTCACTTCTATTCTACGGTTTTCAAAGCGGATATCTCATTGATTATAAAAATTCCAAAAAACCGAACAGAAACAGCAGCTCCCGATTGCCGTCCGACAGCAATCGGGAGCTGCTATAGAATTCCGGGCGTTATTTTCGGATAAATTGGTCGTCGCTTCCGAGCTCTTCGCTCACAAACCGCTCTGCTTTCATATGGAGATCGTACTTTTCCCGCAGCTGGGCAAGCTTTGCCATCATTGGGCTTGCATGATGGGCATCAATTGCTGTCTGATCGCGCCAGCTGTCAATCAGCAAAATCGTCTCCGCATCATTCATGGGTTGAAAATACTGATATCGTAAATTGCCCTCTTCAGCCCGGATGGCATCCGCAATGCCGGTTTGTTCCATTTCCTCAGCAAATGCTCTTGCAGAACCGTTGGTTCCGGTATAATAGAGATTGATGGTAATCATGGCCTGATCTCTCCCTTCTGCTCAGCCTTCAATGAGCTCCAGCTCATGGGAATAGCGGTTGAGAAGCTGCACGCCGTCTTCCGTGACCAGCACCAGATCTTCCAGCCGCACACCGGTGTCACCGCTGAGGTAGATGCCCGGTTCAATGGAGAAAATCATGCCGGGCTCTACCGGCCAGTCAAAACCGGAGGAGACATCACCGTATTCATGTTCGCTCAGCCCGATGAAGTGCCCGAGCCTGTGGTTGAACTGCGGGCCGTATCCCTCTGCAGTGATCAGATCGCGCGCTGCCGCGTCAAGCTCACACAGTTTGACACCCGGACGGATCAGCGCCTCCGCCGCTTCATTGGCACGTCTGACAATATTATAGATGTTCCGGCAGTGTTCTGATGCTTCCCGGAAGAAAAACGTTCTCGTCATGTCGGAGCAATAACCGTCTTTGATGCACCCGACGTCAAAGAGCACGCAGTCACCAGGTTTCACTGCGGTGTTGTCCGGTTCGTGATGCGGATCAGCGGCATTCGCACCGAAAGCAACCAGCGGTGAGAAGGAATATCCGTCAGCGCCCAGTTCCCGGTAAATATCCAGCATCTGCCCGGCAACTTCCAGCTCGGTGATCCCTTCCTTTACGAGTGTTTTGAACCGTGCCATCGCCTGATCATTGATCCGGGAAGCAGTGATCATTTTTTTCTGCTCTTCATCGTCTTTGATTCCGCGGGTTTTATCAACAGCGAGAGATCCGTTCACGAACCCTGCCGCAGCGTGCATCTCCATAAGGGGCAAAAGATGGCGCGCTTTCATCTCTTTGTCAACGGCAAGAGGTTTGGCAGAATCCACATAGTTTGCAACGAGATCCATCACCGGATCCGTGTCGGAATACCAAACCTTTTCCGTTCCGGTTTCCTGCGGCACAAAAAACAACCGATTCAGAAAAAGAACGTGATGTCCGCCAGCACGAAGCAGCAGCCCAAAGAAGCGCTCAAAAGGCTGGACGTAAACATCCGTCAGATAGAAAATAGACATCGGGTCTGTGATCAGCATCTGCTCCGCACCCTGTGCTTTTAATGCGGAAAGAATTCTGTTTGCGCGTGTCTGATGCATGGAATCATCCTCCGTATATGATGTTATCTGTGGGTTATTTTACTCTAATGTGGCTTTTGTTGCAAGCAGGAATGCCCATGCCCGATGAAAAACTTCCGAAAGGCTTGGCCTGAGTGTTGGGAGAGAATAAAACGCTTGAAGCATGGGCGAAAGTATGCTATCTTGGGAAGAGATTTGTCAAGGATATTTTTACCCTCAAGACATATTTTTATTTCAAGTCCTCTCGTTGGAACACGAAAATGCTGCCGGCCGTCATAAACGCCATGATAGCAAGGTCATATATGACAAAACGCTCCGTATGTCCGATCACCTGCCCGCTTTCCAACTGCATGATCTGCGAGCTGGGAAGCGCGTCATTTAAGAACGCAAACAATGTGCGCTTTATTCCGCCAATATAGTAAGGATTGCGGACGAATTCCGCGGAGGCGCT
>JAFUGY010000146.1 GCA_017469115.1 Oscillospiraceae bacterium | reverse complement strand
TCTCCAGTCGGTACCCGTCCGTCCTCCTCCCGCATCCCGGCGGTCTTCCTCCGGAGGCCGAGGTGCAGGCGCATCCTGCATTTCACCATGAAGCTGATGAACAACGATCTCAATGAAGGCTTTGAGCTCGTCGGAGCGCAGGTGTTTTACAATCTGCAGGGAAGATTGCGATAAAAAAGAGCCTCGAAAGACTCTTTTGTTATCCCAAGCATCATCGCCCCATCCCTCGTCTTGCTATTCTATCTCCAATTCTCTCATGATTGTTTCCAGATCTCTTTTTCCATAGATCATCCGCAGAACAATGATCTTTTGATTTTCCTTGTCAGTGATGTAATACAGAACATATTTCTCTATTACAAGCTTGCGGATATCCGAACGACGGATGTATTCATTTATCACCGGAGTACCGCTTTCCGGATAGCGACAAATTACATGGATTTCCTGATCTGTTTTGTCAATCAGTCTTTGTGCAGCAGGGCGCTGTCCGAGTGTATTAACCAGATAATCCGTTATTTCGTCAAGATCGGAAAGTGCTTTTTCGGTAAACTGAAAGGAATACTCAGAGACCATGCTTCCTCCTGATTGTGTTCAGCCCTTCTTCACCCTCGACGAGTTTTCCGGCTGCAACATCCTGAAGGCCTTCGTTGATGACTTTTGCTTCATAGATTTTTTGAAAAACTCTTTCAAAATATTCGATGTCCATAACAACAAGGCGGCCATATCCGTTTTTCGTCACAAAAACAGGGCCGTTCGCTTCTGCGCATTTTTTTTCAATAGACACCGTATCTTTTAAATCACGCATCGGAATAATCTGCATAAGACATACCTCCTGTTGATTGCGACTAAATTATAATACAAATAAAGCCATAATTCAACTACAATAAAAACCAAAAGGAGAAAAATAATGTCCAGACGCAAACTGCCGCGCAATGCTACACTGACCGATCTGACCAACCACATGCTGACGCAACCCATGCCCACTTCCGATGATCCCCGCGATTGCCTGATGGAGCTGGGCGTGAGGCCGACGTGTGCTGCATCTATCGTTTTCGGTATGATACAAAAAGCCGCCAAGGGCGATACCTCAGCGGCAAAGTTTTTGAAAGAAATGAGCGGCGAAAGCGCTGCCTCGGCGGAAGACGCAGTCACCGATGATCTGCGCTCTCTCAGCGATGCGGTCCTCTGCAAGCTCGCGGGGATGAAGCTGGAAGATATGATAACAGGTGAAATATGAAGGGAAATAATTGCGCATGGCGCATTACGAATTGCCAATTGCCGCGCGAACTCGCGCGGCGTGAACTTGCCCGGCGTTATTATTCCGAATATCTGGCTTATGCCTGCGGAGACAGCTGGATTCGTACCCGGCTGTCTTCATTTTTGGCCTGCAAGATCCAGAGCTTTATCGAAGCGGATACCGGCCACGCCTATGACATTCTCATCATCGAATGCCCGCCGCAGCACGGCAAAAGCATGACGGTGAGTGAATCTCTGCCGAGCTGGTATCTGGGCAGGCATCCGGATCGGAATATCATCCTCGCTTCCTATGATTCCGACTTTGCCGAGCGTTTCTGCAGGAAGAACAAGGAAAAGATCCGTTCCTGCGGGAAGAATCTTTTCGGGATCGACATCGGTTCCATCGACCGGGCGGGGGAGTTTGAGCTCAGCAACGGCAGGGGGAGAATGATATCAAGGGGCATCATGTCCGGCATCACCGGCAACCCGGCTAACCTCATTATCATTGACGACCCTGTGAAAAACCAGCAGGAGGCGGATTCACCGGCTTACCGGAACCGCGTCTGGTCGGAATGGCAGGCCAGTTTAAAGTCAAGGCTTGCAGCCAAAGGAAAAGTTGTGGTGATCATGACACCCTGGACGGATGATGATCTCGCCGCCCGCATCCTGAATGCCGAGAAAAACGTGGAGCTTCTGAGGCTGCCGATAGAAGCGGAAGAGAACGATCCGCTGGGCAGGAAAGCCGGCGAAGCCCTCTGCCCGGAGCTGGGCAAGGACAATCGCTGGCTTGCCGATTTCAAGGCTTCCTATATCACGGACCCCCAGGGCGGGCAGCGGGCCTGGACGGCACTCTATCAGTGCTCGCCCCGCACCGAGGAGGGCAACATCGTCCGCCGCAACTGGTGGCGCTTCTACGATCCGGAGGATCTGCCCCTCTTCGGCACCGAGCTCATCTCCGTCGATGCCTCCTTCAAAGGCGAGGCAGACAGTGACTTTGTCTCCATTCAGGTCTGGGGCAAAAACGGCAGCGACTATTACCTGCGCTACTGTCTCAACCGGCGGCTGGATTTTCCGGATACCGTCAAAGCCCTGCGGGCGGTTTATCGCCTCTTCCCACGGGCACGAACTGTTCTGATTGAGCAGGCGGCCAACGGCGAGGCCATCATCGCCACGCTCCGGCAGGAGATGATCATCCTCCCCGTCACCCCCAAAGGAGGCAAGATCAGCCGTGTCAACGCCGTCTCTCCCGCCATCGAGAGCGGGCATGTCTTCCTGCCGGATCCGGCAAAGGCACCCTGGGTGACGGACTATATCAACCAGTGGGCGGCTTTTCCTCTCGCCAAAAACGACGATATGGTGGATGCCACCAGCCAGGCTCTCCACGCCATGATTTACTGCAGCGGCGAACCCTGGGAGCGCCGGGAACGCAACGAGCGGGAGATTGACCTTGTGAAGTTTTTTGATCCCTACACCATCGAAAGGAGCACGGAATGGATGTTTTGATTGCTGCAGCCGGCATGCTGATCCCCCTGCTGGCCTTTACCGCCGGCTTTTTGCTGGGCCGCGGTGCCCGGGAGGAAAAAGTGCCTCCCACGGTGCCCGCCATGCCGGACGAGGCAAAGCGTTTAAAGTATGAAGCCGATCAGCAGGCGCTTGCCGATTGCCTGAATTATTCCATTGATGTGGCGTACAGGAGCGGCGAAAGATGAATGATTATGCAAAGGACGCCTGGAAGTATTATGAGTACGGGCGTTTATATAACAATAATCTGATTCCAAATCAGTACACCATGGTGAATACCAACACTGAGTTTTTCAACGGCAACCAGTGGATTCATATGCCGGATACGCCGGCTATGCGAAGGCTGGCCAAGCCCACCTTCAACATCATCAAACGTGTGACGAGCCTGTTTGTCGCCAGCTTGACCAGTTCCAATACGACGATCTCTTTTGAGCCGCTTTCTTCCCGCACCGATGGGGAGGCAGCGGCTTTTGCTACGGCCGAAGTCCGGAATCTGTTGGAAAAGTTCAAGATGGATTATCGCATCCGCGATGCACTTTTCGACGGAGCTATTACCGGAGACTATGCAGCGCACTTTTATTGGAATCCGGAGGCCAGGCCATACGGTGGAGCGTTCGGGGAATATAAGGGCGAAATCGAGATGGAGCTGCTGGACGGCGTCAACGTCATGTTCGGCAATCCCAACTGCAGAGACGTGGAAAAACAGCCGTATATCCTGATTGTCGGCCGGGATACGGTTGAGAATCTGAAACGGGAAGCAGAGTGGTGGAGAAGAAAGACCGCTGCGGCGGGGAACACCTCACCCACTGCACAAGGCATGGCTGACGCACACGCTTGCGCGGTCCCCCCTCCCCATGAGGGGAGGGTAGAGATTGTTGCCGATTCCGATCTTTATAACTTTGCCGGCGTCGGCGGTAAAACCGAGCTCCACGGCGATGATGAGAAAACCGGCAAAGCCCTTTATGTGTATCTCTACACCAAGGTCTGGAAGACGGAGCAATATATCAATCCCAAAACAGGGATGACGGAAATCCGCAAAGTGCAGACCGTGCATGTGACCAAGGCAACCCGGCATTGCAATATTTTTGAGGATATTGATACGGGTTTGAGCAGATATCCGCTTGCCTGGGGCAACTGGCAGAAGCAGCGGAATCAGTATCATGGGCGGGCTCTGGTCACGGAGATCATTCCGAATCAGATCTTTATCAACCAGATGATGGCCATGGTGTTCCGTCATCTGCAGACGCAGGCTTTTCCGACGAAGATTTATAACGCCGATCTGATCCCGAATATCTCCAATGAGGTCGGAACGGCCATCGGAGTGAGAAATCTCCAGCCCGGCCAGCAGATCGGGGAAGTGATTTCCACCATTCCTGCCGCCAACATGAGCAATCAGATCATCCAGGCAATTGATCTGTGTATGGCCTACACCAAGGAGTGCCTGGGAGCCACGGACGCTCAGATGGGCTCCGTCCGGCCGGACAACACCTCTGCCCTGATGGTGTTGCAGAATGCATCCGAAGTTCCGTTGGAGAACACCCGCGCCGGTTTACATGAGTGGGTGGAAGATATCGGCGCCATCCTGCTGGACATGATGGGCACCTATTACGGCTCCCGCCCTGTGGTAATTGACCACTCCATGCGGGAGTTTGATTTTTCCGTGTTCAAACACCTGTGGCTGAATATGTCCGTCGATGTGGGTGCAACCACCTATTACAGCGAGATCGCCGCCGTCCAGACGCTGGACAATCTGCGTCGTGACGGCACGCTTTCCGTCATCGAATACCTGGAGCGCATGCCCGATAAGCTGATCACGAGAAAGCAGGAGCTGATCGAGAGTTTGAAGAAACAGATGGGCGAGCCGCCCGCTGCGGCGGGGAACACCTCATCCACCGTTGCTGGCGCAACGGTCCCCCTTCCCTCCCAGGGGACTAGGCCTATGGCCGTCGCAGAGGGGAAGGTCTTAAGAGGAGGTGAGAGTGATGCGCATATCATCGGCAGTGAGCTGGATGCGGCGAAGAAGCTTGCCCGGCTCCCAACCAGCATGCAGGCCCGATACAACGACCTGCCCGGAACAGCGCAGCGAGCGCTGCTGAAATAAACAAGACAGAGAACCGTCCCCTGTCTGAAAGAAGGAGTAAAAAATGGATGAACAACTGGAAGTCACGTTTGAAGGAAGAGAAATGGAAAGTCAACCTGAAGCACCCGTATCACCGGGCAGTGAAGCGGGAGCTGCCGAAGAAAAAGCCGAAGAAGCAGTCCGGACAGAAATAGGCCGGGAGAGTGAACTCCCTGCTGAAAACAGTGCCGAGGAGAGGGAAGCCGCGAGCGAGACAGGGGACGGGTCCCTGTCTCAGGCGAAGGATGAGACAGGTGTTCCGTCCCCTGTCTTACGAGCGGAAACAGCAGCTCCCCGCGACCATTACGCCGAGTGGCAGGAGCTTGCAGAGGCACATCCGGAGGTGGTGGGCAAAGAGCTGCCGGAGGATATCTATCAGGCTTGCATGCAAAGCGAGCTGCCGCCTCTGCGCGTATACGAATCCATGATGCTGCAGAAGCAGGCGGAGCAGATTAGCGCCCTGCAGCAGGAAGTTGCCACGCTCCGGCAGAATGCGGAGAACACCGCCCGTGCCCCCGTCTCGGCTTCAACCGACAGCCCCGATCTAAAGCCGGAGGATCTCTTTTTACAGGGATTCAATTCGTATTGAGGATGTAGGGTGTAGGGAATAGGGTGTAGGGAATAGGAAATAGGAGCACGCTATTCGTGCGAAGCAATAGCTCGTGAGACAACATCGTACCACGCAATACCATGTTGCGCCGAGCTTTCTTTTGAGTATAACTACTCCCTACCCCCTAACCCCTAATCCCTAATTCCTTCCTCAATAGAACACTCAGGGTAAGACGATAGAAATCAAATAAAGAACAACCAAGGAGGAAGTTAATACCATGGCAGGTGGAATCAATCTTGCAACCAAATACATCAAAGAAGTCGATGAGCGTTGGGCGTCGGAATCCCAGGCAGCCCTCGTCACCGGCAAAGGCTTTCTCTACAAAGGGGACCAGACCTTTGTCATCTACAGCATTCCTTATGCGCCGCTGAATGACTATGTGCGCAGCGGAACCAACCGTTACGGCACGCCCAATGACTTAAGCCGCAACATCCAGACGGTGCACGTCACCCAGGATAAGAGCTTTGCCTTCACCATCGACCGGGGAGACGAAGTTCAGAGCGAGTTTGTCAGCAATCCCGGCAAATCCCTTGCCCGCGAAATCCGCGAGGTCATCGTCCCGGCTTACGACCGGTATTGCTTCAAAGTCATGGTGGAGTCCGCAGAGGAGAACGGACACATTGCGTCGACCGAAATCACCAAGGCCAACGCCCATGCCATGCTGCTCAACGGCGTGGAGCACATGAGCGATCGCAATGTGCCCATCGACAATTGCTATGCCTTCTGCACCTATCACTATGCCAACCTGCTCATGCAGGATCCCGGCTTTGTGCGGTACGGCAACAGCTCCCAGGAGATGCTGAAAACCGGCGTCATCGGCATGGTGGACGGCATCCGGATTGTGATGGTCTCTCACAGCAAGCTGCCTGCGGGCACGGCATTCCTGCTGGTGCACAAGGATGCCTGTGTGGCACCGAGACAGCTGGAGGAATACAAAACGCATGAAGATCCTCCCGGCATCTCCGGCACTCTCTGTGAAGGCCGCGTCCTGTTCGACTGCTTTGTGCTCGATGAAAAAGCAGACGGCATTTATTACCACGGAGGTCAGCCTGTGCTGAAGAATCTTCCGTTTATCACGTCCGCTACCAACATCGGGAAAACCAGCATCATCATGAACTGTGAGAAAGAAAAGAGCACCAATAAGTGGTTCTACATCACGGCGGAAGATCATGCATCGCTGCCGGATGTCGTGTATGGTACGTCCATTGACGTGTCCACCCAGTCTTCCGGCTGGTATGGTGCGGTAGAGCTCACCGCGATGGAGACGGAGATCACGCCTCCCGAGGGCCACACCCGCATCAAGGTGGTGGAAGTGCTCCGCAGCATGAAGCCGGTGGGAGTCAGCGAGCGCAAACTCAACATCGGCTAAGCGGTCCCAAAGTCTAAAACAACTCCTTATATAACCTTCCCCTTATGGGTAGCGAAGCGGCGCCACGGGAGTGAATGAGATGCCGGTGGCATCTCAGAGCCGTGGCGTGACCGAGCCGCAGCGAGACAGGGGGACCGTCGCGTCAGCGACGGTGGATGAGGTG
>JAFUGY010000145.1 GCA_017469115.1 Oscillospiraceae bacterium | reverse complement strand
CCCTGTATTCCCTGATGTTCCGACTTGTGAAGAACAGGGCTATGAGTGCCTCTATGCTACCCAGCGCGGCATGGCAGTTCCTCTCGGAGTGGACGATGCTGTTGTTGAGACGCTCCGTGCAGCATGCGCTGCAGCCATTGAGGATCCTGACTTTGTAGAAACCATGGCAAATCTCGGCCAGAAGATTGACTTCCTGGATGGCCCGGCCTACGGTGAGTACCTCGCACAGGCTGCCGTTGATGTTCCCGCTGCAATGGTTACCGTCGGCCTCATTGATGAATAATATTAACCTTTAGTAGAATTCCATCGATTTTTCGTAAAATGCTCCAAGGGCAGGCAGAAATGCCTGTCCTTCTTTATCTTGAATAAAGGATGTGACTCTTTTGGAAGTCAAAAAAACGGAAACAAAAGCATTTTCCAACCTGATTGTTTCTATGGCTCTGCTTGTGTTTGAGGTCTGGGCCTGGCTGCAGTCAAACAATATTAAAACTTCGAAGGGAGCAGCAGTACAACCCTCCACTTTCCCGCGCATCATGATCATCGGGATGGCCGTGTTCACTGTCATTCTGTTGATTCAGTCCCTTCTAAAGCTGAAAGGGATGAAAGCGGATGATCCCCTTGCCGAAAAATCCGAAACTCTCAATTTCATTAAAGACAAGGGTGTGCTTGCTGCGCTTTTTGTCATTTTGCTCTGTGTGGGTTATGTCTTCTTCTTCAAAAGCCTCGGCTATGTTGTTGTGAGCTTTCTGCTGTGCGGCATTATCATGTGGATGATCGGCCTGAGAAGCCCTGTTAAATTAATTCTGATCTCTCTACTCGTTCCTCTCGGCATGTGGCTGGTTTTCTACAAGATGCTTAAAGTCAACATCCCGATGGGCGTGCTCCAGTTCCTGAAGGATCTGGTTGATAAGATTTAAAAGGAGGATTCAGATTTATGGATTGGAATTTACTGTTTTCAAGCTATGCAAATGTATTTCTGGATCCCCAGGTGTTGCTGATGACGCTGCTCGGTGCAGCCGGCGGTGTGCTTCTCGGCGCTATTCCGGGCATGACAGCCACCATGGGTGTTGCTCTGCTGATTCCCTTCTCCTTCGGTATGGATCTGATTCCCTCTATCGGTCTTCTGCTCGGAATCTATTGCGGCGGCATGTACGGCGGATCGATTTCAGCCATCCTCATCCATGCTCCCGGTACTCCTTCCGCAGCTGCTACTTTGCTGGATGGTTATCCGATGGCTCAGAAGGGTGAGGCAGGCAAAGCTCTTTCGGTTGCCATGTTCTCCTCCTTCTGCGGAGGCGTTATCGGTGCATTGATTATGACGTTCCTTTCTCCGCTGGTGGCAAAAGTCGCCATGAAGTTCACCTCGGCTGAAATGCTGATGCTGGCAGTGTTCGGACTTTCCGTCATCATTTCCATCTCTGGTAAATCCATTGCGAAAGGACTTATCAGTGCCTTCTTCGGCATGCTGCTGTGCACCATCGGCCTCGACCCGACCTACTCTAAGCAGCGCTTTACTTTCGGCGTCACGAGTCTCAAAGGCGGACTGAGTTTCATTCCGGTGCTGATCGGCCTTTTCGCTGTAGCAGAAGTGATTGCCGGTGTAGAGCGTATTCTCTCAGGGCGTGAGAGCGCACAGGCAAAATCTACTGAAAAGATCACCCGTGTCCTGCCGGACGGCAAGACCATTGCTCAGACAGCCCCCAACATTCTGACCGGTGGTATCATCGGCACATTCATCGGAGCGATTCCAGGAGCCGGCGGTGATATTGCAGTTTTCGTCTCCTATGCTTTCAACAAAGGTCTTAGCAAACATCCCGAAAAATGGGGCACCGGCATCCCGAACGGTGTAGCAGCTACAGAGTCTGCCAATAATGGATGCTCCGGCGGTGCGATGATTCCGCTCCTCTCCCTCGGTGTTCCCGGTGACTCCGTTACTGCCATTCTGCTCGGTGCTTTCATCATGAAAGGCATTCAGCCGGGCCCGATGATGTACGTTTCCGAACTGCCTACGGTTTATAAGGTTTTCGCAGCGTTGATGCTTGCCAACCTCGCCATGCTGCTGGTGGGATGCGCGGGCGTTCGTGTCTTTGCCAAGATTGTCTCTCTGGAAAAGAGAATGCTGTATCCGATTATTCTGGTCGTTTCCCTTCTCGGCGCATTCTCTATCAATAAGAATGTATTCGATATCGGCGTCTGCGTCTTTTTCGGTGTGATCGGCTGGCTCATGAACAAATACGAGTTCCCGCTCTCCCCGATTCTCCTTGCGCTGATCCTCGGGCCTATGTGCGAACAGAACTTTGTCCGTTTTATGGATCTCAACCAGGGCAACTTCGGTGCCATTATTCACTACCCCATCGCGATCGGCTTCTTCGTGGTTGCCGTCGGCGTTGTGATCTTCTCCCTCATCAATCAGAGAAAGATTAATCAGCGGGAGGCCGCCAATAAAGCGGCCGCAGCGGAATGAGGATATGAAATGAAAGCTGCTGTTCTGGAAAATTGGCTGGATCTTCAACTGAAAGATATTCCTGTTCCCGTCCCCTCGCAAAACGAAGCCCTGATCAAAGTGATCAGGGCAGGCGTTTGCGGGTCTGATATCACAGTTTACAAAGGCAAGCACATGACGGCTACCGTACCCACTGTGCTCAGCCATGAGATTCTCGGCAGAATTGAATCACTGCCGGCAGATTATGAAGGTTCGTTTCAGGTAGGCCAGCGCGTTTTGATGAACCCGATTATCTCCTGCGGTCAGTGCGCTGCCTGCAGGCGCGGGCTTCCTCATGTTTGTGAAAACCTGAAACTACTTGGCATTCATGTGGACGGCGGATTCGCAGAATACACCAAGGTAGCTGTCGACAAACTGGTTGCCATTGACGATGCTTTCCCGGACGAGGTGGCAATTCTGGGGGAACCCTTTGCCGTAGGTCAGCATGTGATGCTGAACTCTGATATTCAACCCGGTGACAAAATCTTCATCTCCGGCGGCGCAACCGTCGGGCTTTATATCGCTATCTTCGCAAAAGCTGCCGGTGCAGAGCGTGTGATTATTTCGGAAATCAATGAACCTCGCCGGAAGTTTGTAGAATCCATGGGCATAGAAACCATCAACCCCGAACAAACAGATGCTATGGATCTGATGCATAAAGTCACGGACGGTGGATTCGATATCGTCTATGATACTTCCGGAGCTCCTTCCTGTATTCTTCAGATGCCTGATTTGTGCCGCTGCGGAGGAAAACTGCTCTCCTTAGGGCTCTCGGGCGATGCCTATCCTTTTATTATCGGTAAAGTCTCTTTCAAAGAAATTAAGCTGATCGGTAACAGGCTTTATTCTCAGGAAGATTTTGAAGCCGGCGTCCGTTTTCTGGAAAAGAACTGGCAGGCTCTCCATCTCGACCGAATGGTTACTGACCGCCTCGGTCTTTCCGAAATTAACCGGGCATTTGAGATGATGCTCCACGGAGAAAACATCTGCAAAATTATCATCGACCCCACCAAATAGCAGGAGGTACCCACTATGACCAGCGGTTTTAACTTCTGGGATGGCGAAATATGGTCTTTCATCGTTACTCTGGCACTTCTTTTTGGCGGGATGCTGCTTGCCAACCTTCTCCGCAGAAAAATCCGTTTTCTACGGAAGTCGCTGCTTCCAAGCGCCGTTCTCGGTGGATTTCTCGTTTTGCTGCTGGATTCCGCTTATAAAACAATTTTCAAGCACTCCATGTTTGATCTTTCCACGCTGGAAGCACTTACTTATCACGGCCTTGGGCTCGGGTTTATCGCCCTTGCGTGGCGACACCTCGACGGAGTAAAGGGGAAGAAAGCCCGAAAAGATGTATTCAACACCAGCACTGTCACCGTTGGCGGATACCTGATTCAGGCTGTCGTCGGGTTGCTGATCACACTCTGTCTTTCCTATCTCATCGGGGCTTTTGCAGCCGGCGGATTGCTTCTGCCGATGGGTTATGGACAAGGTCCCGGGCAGGCGTTTAACTGGGGCACCAATTACCAAAGCCTCTACGGGTTTACCAACGGCGCCAGTTTCGGCCTTACGATTGCTGCAATGGGTTTTGTGTCAGCCTGTGTCGGTGGTGTTTATTATCTCAATAAAATGCGGCTTGCCGGAGATTCCCGTGCCATGACAGAGAATGCGGAGTCTATGGAAGATCTCTCCGCCGAACAAATTACAGGCGGAAATGAAATCCCGATTTCAGAATCCATGGATAAGTTAACCGTGCAGTTTGGTCTCGTGTTTCTCACTTATCTGGTCGCCTATGCTTCCATGTGGCTTCTCTATCATTTTGTCCTTGAGCCGGCAGGCGGTTTCTGTATGAACACCATCAATCCTCTGATCTGGGGTTTTAACTTCCTTGTCGGCACCGCATGGGCAATTCTGTTCAAATCCATCGGGAATCAACTGCGGGCAAAAAAGATCATGAAGCGGGAATATACCAACAACTTTATGCTGAACCGAATTTCCGGGCTGATGTTTGATCTCATGGTCGTTGCATCCATTGCTGCAATTGATCTCTCTGCTTTTCGTTATCGGGAATTTTGGGTTCCTCTTCTCTTGGTTTGTATAACTGGCGCTTTCGTCACCTACTGGTATATGAAATGGATCTGCAGGCACCTTTTCCCGGATTACAGCGACGAGATGATTCTTGCCATGTATGGCATGCTCACCGGTACGGCTTCAACAGGCATCATTCTCCTTCGTGAAATCGATCCGCTCTTTAAAACCCCGGCTTCTCACAATCTGATTTATCAGAATCTCTGGTCAATTGTTCTCGGGGCGCCGATGTTGCTTCTCATGGGCATTGCTGCAAGAAGCAAAACGATGACCTGGATGTGTCTCGGCATCTGTGCTGCACTTTTTGCAGGGATTCTGCTTCTACAATTCCGTGACAATCTGTTCCGGAAAAAATCTGATTCCAAAAAATGAGGTATTGTATGAAACGCTTTCTTTCTGTTATTCTCTCTCTGATTTTTGTGCTCTCTTTTGCCTCTGCTGCCTTTGCTGAGGAGGCCACCGCTTTGACTGCAGAAGAAATTGCTGCCATGGTGGATGACGGCACTCTGAATCTTGATCTGATAAGCCTTGACGATTTCTATTCCAAAACCACTGCTGTCTCCATCGGGGACCGCTCCGTCTCCCCCGCATTGCTGAACTATAGCCTTGTCACCCAGTATTATTCTTTTCTTACCACATACGGAGCTTATGCTGCCAACTTCGGTCTGAACACTTCTCTCGGCGTATCTTCGCTCAGCGGTCAGGCCTGTCCGCTCCTTGGCAACGGAGGAACCTGGATGGACTATTTTCTCTCTGCTGCTGTTGATTCCCTTGTGATGAATACTGCTCTGTCCCGTTATGCGGAAGAAAACGGCATCTCGCTTTCAGAAGAGGAAAAAGAAGATGCCCTCTCCGGGCTGGACAGCATCGAGCAGACCGCCAAAGATAACGGTTTTGATTCTGCTGATGCGTTTCTGACAGCAACCTATGGGTACGGTGCTTCCGTTGATCTGTTGACGGACTTCTCTCTGGAATTTGCACTGGCTACCAAAGCCTATCGGCAGATCGATGACAGCATTGTCGTAACAGATGAGGAAGTAAGAACAGAAGTTCCGACAATCGCAGTCCGCCATATTCTGACAAAAGCCGAAGCTGATGAAAGCGGTTCCTTCACCGATGAGGCAAAAGAAGCCGCGAAAGCAAAAGCAGAGGAGATCTACAATGAATGGCTGGCTGGAGATGCCACAGAAGAAAGCTTTGCCGCACTGGCCGAACAGTATAGCGAAGACAGCGGATCCAACACGAACGGCGGCCTATACGACAGCGTCACGCAGGGACAGATGGTGCCGGAATTTGATGCTTTCTGTTTCGCAGAAGATCGTTTGCCGGGTGACACCGGAATCGTCTATGGAGAAAACGGTGCATACGCCGGCTACCACGTCATGTACTTCGTGGGGGAAGGCAATCTCGAGACCGGGCGTGAAACACTCAAACGGGACCGCATAAATGACAGAATCAACGATCTGACCTCTTCTTATGAAGTAACATACGGGCCGTATATCTCCCTTGCCGGTATCATGTAAATGAATCAAAAAAGAATGAAGCTGCTGGTATTTTCGATCAGCAGCTTCATTCTTTATTTCACTTCTGTTTTTATCAATGCTCTATATAATGCGGAGGTCTTTCGGGAGGCCGGTAATATCTTCACAGCCGTCTTCATGAAGAATGATGACATCTTCAATCCTCACGCCGAACTTTCCCGGAAGATAAATCCCCGGCTCAGCAGATACCGCCGCGCAGTCCGGCATGGGCTTTTCATTGCGGGAGTTGAAATACGGCGGTTCATGGATCTCCAGCCCGAGGCTGTGCCCGAAACCATGACCGAAATACTCTCCATACCCTGCCGACCGAATGACATCGTGAGCAGTTTCATGCACAACCTTGCCTATCACCCCTGTCTTTGCCTTTGCAATTCCGGCGAGCTGGGCTTCCAGAACTGTTTGGTAGACTCTGCGCATTTCATCTGTTGCATGACCGATGGCCACGGTGCGCGTTGTGTCAGAGCAGTAGCCTTCGTAAACACAGCCAAAATCGATGGTGAGAAAATCTCCGTCCTGAATCTTTCGATTAGACGGCACTGCATGAGGCATGCTGCTGTTCGGGCCGCCGGCAACAATGGGATCAAAGCTCATCCGCTCTGCCCCGCGAAGCAGCATCAGATACTGCAGACGGGCAGAAATTTCCAGCTCTGTCATGCCCGGCCGGATTTCTTCCAAAAGCTGGGTCAGTGCCTCGTCTGCGATTTTTTGAGCGGCTTTCAACCTGCGAATTTCATCGGCATCCTTCGACTGGCGTAGTTCCAGAAACAAATCCGATGCCGGCAAAAGCTCACAATCGAGCCCGCTATTGTAGGCATTAAATTCCTTCACGGTCAGTGCAGCATCTTCAAAGCCAGCTTTTTTTACTCCGTCTTCCGTAAAAACCTGTGCGATCAGATCAAGATAACTCGCCGCATTGGCCCGAATCACCAATTTGGCATCCTTCAGGGTAGCCTCAGCTGCTTCGGTATAGCGGCTGTCGGTAATGAGATAGCTGTCTTTCGTTGTAACCAACACCACAGCATCATCGGCTCCTGTTGTGTGGAAAGCAGAAGCGTAGAAGCGATTTGCTTCACTGTTGATCAGTACCGCATCCAGCCCTCTTTTTTCAAGCTGGGTACGAATGGTTGAAAAGTGGTTCATTTTTCTCCTGTCTTTCTCTTAATGCTCACAAGCCAACCCCATATGGAGCTTTGCCAGCGTAAGCGTATTTTTCATCAACATAGCCCGCGTCATCGGGCCAACGCCGCCGGGAACCGGTGTAATATAGGAGACCTTTGGCTCCACCTCATCAAACACAACATCCCCGGAAAACTTTCCCGTTTCCGGATCCCGGTTCATGGCAACATCAATCACAACAGCGCCTTCTTTTACCATGCTTCCGTGAATCAGCCCTTTGCAGCCGGCCGCCACAACGAGAATATCCGCCTGTCGCGTCAACACCGCAAGGTCGGGCGTGTGCCTGTGGCAGTAAACAACCGTCCCGTGATCGCGCAGCAGACGCAATCCCATTGGCTTCCCGACGATATTGCTTCTGCCTACCATCACGCAGATTTTGCCGTCCACCGCAATCCGGTAGGCTTTCAGCATTTCCATGATTCCGGCAGGCGTACATGGCCAGACCGGGGAATCCCCTCTCACCATTCTTCCGACATTCAGTGGATGAAAAGCATCCACATCCTTTTCCGGCGAAATTGCCTCAATGATTCGTTTTTCCTCCATGTGTTCCGGCAAAGGGAGCTGGACCAGAACCCCGTCGATCCTGCTATCGGCATTGAGCTTGTTGAGAATCCCAAGCAGTTCCTCTTCAGATACATCGACAGGCAGATCAATCCGCCTGCTGAAGAAGCCGCATTCCGCACAGTCTTTAACCTTATTTTTTACATACAGTTGAGATGCAGGATCCTCCCCTGCAAGAATAACTGCCAAACCGGGTTTTCGCGGCAGGGCAGCTGCCTCCGTTTTGATGTTTGCCCGAATCTCTGCTGCAAGTGCTTTTCCGTCGATAATCTGTGCCATTTACAGCATGGTCTCCAACGCAGCAATTTTCTGGCAGAGGCAGAACACTTTAATACTTTCCTGCAGCTGCTCCGGCGTCGGGAAGGTCGGCGCAATACGGATGGTGCTGTCATCCGGATCCTTCCCGTAGGGGAAGGGGGCTCCTGCGCCTGTCAGTTTCACGCCGGCATCTGCGCATAGCTGCACGCAGCGCTTTGCCGTCCCGTTCAGCCCTTCAAAGCTGATAAAATAGCCTCCGTTCGGATTGGTCCAGGTTCCGATTTCCAAGCCGGTCAGTTCTTCTTTCAATGTATTCAGAACAATGTCAAACTTCGGGCGGATGAATTCCGCCTGTTTTTTCATGTGCTGATAAATGCCCGCTGCCTTGCCGCCGAAATACTTCACATGACGAAGCTGATTGATCTTGTCATAGCCGATGGTTTGCACGCCCATCTGCTTCAGCAGGAAGTCAATGTTGTTTTTGCTTCCCGCAAGAACCGCAACCCCGGCACCCGAGAAGGTGACCTTGCTGGTGGACATGAACTCATACACCATGTCTTCACTGCCGTATTTCTTGCAGGCGTCAAAAATGTTCTCCAGGTAATCATCGGATTCCCGGAAGCCGTGCACAATATAGGCATTATCCCAGAAAATGCGGAAATCATCTGCTGCAGGCTTCAGAGCAGCAAACGCTTCTACTGTTGCAGGAGAATAGGTGTAACCCTGTGGATTGGAATACTTCGGAACACACCAGATTCCTTTTACGGATGCATCCTTTTCCACATATTCCCGCACCAGATCCATATCAGGGCCATCCGGCGACATGGGAATGTTAATCATTTCTATGCCGAATTCCTGCGTAATCCGAAAATGGCGGTCATACCCGGGTACGGGGCAAAGGAATTTGACTTTTCCCTGCTGTCCCCAGGGTTTGCTCCCTCCGTAAACGCCGAAAATCCATGCTCTCACAATGCAGTCATACATCAATGCAAGGCTCGACTGGCCGCCCATGATGATGTTCTCCATTTTCAGACCAAGGACTTCTGCAAAAAGTTCCTTGGCTTCGTCTACTCCGGCAAGCTCCCCATAATTACGGACATCGGTGCCTTTCCGGGTATGAATCAATGTCGCAGGATCCTGTGCCAGCATATCCATGCTCAGATCAAGCTGATCCGGTGCCGGTTTGCCGCGGGACATATCCAGCTTATATCCTTTTTTCTTCGCTTCTTCATATTGCAGCATCAGCGCTTTGCGCTCTGCTTCTCGTTCTTCCTTTGTCAGAGACTGATAGCTTTTCATTGACAATACCTCCGCTTTTATTTCCGAAAAATTTTATCACCGTACCTGCAGAAAAACAATGGCAATAATTCACAGAATTCCTGGGTTCCTTCCATGTGAAAACCATTTAATCGGCACAAAGAAAAGGCACCCTCCGACTGCTCGCAAGGTACCTTTCCAAAACAGATCCGTTCAACCGTTATGAAAACGGGAAAGAAATTCTTCTGTTCTCTCCTGCTGCGGAGCGGAGAAAATCTGATCCGGTGTTCCCTGTTCACAAATCACACCGTCAGCCATATAAACCACCCGATTTGAAACATCCCTTGCAAAAGCCATCTCATGCGTCACGACCAGCATGGTCATCCCATCTGCTGCAATGCCGCGCATAACCGAAAGCACTTCTCCCACCATTTCAGGATCGAGGGCGGAGGTTGGTTCATCAAACAAGAGCACTTCGGGATCCATTGCCAATGCCCTTGCAATCGCCACTCTCTGTTTCTGCCCACCCGAAATCTGGCGTGGCTTGGCATTGATATACGGTGCCATGCCGACCTTTCCCAGGAATTCGAGAGCCCGCTTCTGTGCATCGTCCCGGTTTCGCTTCAGCACCTTAACCTGTCCTACGATGCAGTTTTCCAGCACGGTCATATTGTTGAAAAGATTAAAGCTTTGAAACACCATCCCGACCTTTGCCCGGTAGGAAGCTGCATTCGCTCCGCGCCCTGCCATATTGGTGCCATGAAACAGGATTTCTCCGCTGTTCGGCGTTTCCAGCAGGTTGATGCAACGCAAAAGAGTAGATTTTCCCGAGCCCGATGCCCCGATAATGCTGATAACATCGCCCTGGTTCACCGTGAAGTCGATATCCTTCAACACTTCCTGCTTGCCGAAACTTTTGGAAAGATGTTTTACCTGAAGAATTTGCTGTTCCATTTCAGTTCACCTTTCCCTTTCCGGTTTGATCATATTCCTTATTCTGCTCATCAAAGGGGCTGTGCCGTGAAGGATAGCTGTAGGTTCCGGCTGTCATGACAAGTTGATCTTCCTGTACAAGTTCGTAACTGCTGTTTCCGTCCATTTTCTTTTCCGCCCAACGGAGCAACAAAGATGCTGCCAGCGTCATGGTGAGATATCCCGCCATTTCTACCGTTGCCGAAGGAAAATACAGGTAGCTTGCACCGACTGCTGCTCTGTGTGCCGCGAAAAAGTCAGGAAACCCGATAATAAACATGACGGAAGTATCTTTTACATTGATGATGAAGTTGTTTCCGATCTGGGGCATGATATTTCGCAAAGCCTGCGGCAGGATTACATTCACCATCGTCTGTACATGCGTCATTCCGATGGCTTTGGCACCTTCCGTCTGGCCGGGATCAACAGAAATGATACCGCCTCGCACGGATTCCGCCATGTAGGCTCCCGTGTTGATGGAAACGACCACAATGGCCGCCGCCCACACGGAACTGAACTTCACAGAATTGTTGGTAAAATAGGGCAACCCATAATAAAGGAAAACCGCCTGAAGCACCATCGGCGTTCCGCGGAACACTTCAACATACACCCGAATCACAATACGAATCAGAGCCAGGAAGAAGCGCTTGATCGGATTGTCGTTTTTATTATACGGGATTGTATTCAGAATGCCGCAGATAAAACCGATCAGGCAGCCAATTACGGTTCCTACCAATGCCAGAATCAGCGTATTTTTGATACCGCTGAGATAGGAACCTCCGTATTTCAGCCAAAGCTTTGCAATATCTGCGCCAAGCTGTGCAAATTTGTTCATAAGGTTTGCCCTTTCCTTGTATACTCTCAAAAAAACGGAGGGAAAAGAGGCTCTTTTCCCTCCTCTATTTATCGTTTTTTGTCGTTAAAGCCTTATTCCTCGCTCAAAGGCTGAACAGAAATGGCATATTCCATGAGGCTATTGAAATCGTCCACTGTCATTTCAGAAAGAACACTGTCAACTGCTTCGCGAAGCACAGTGTTGCCCTTCATCATGGAAACACCGATATTTACGTTCTCAGCTCTCTCCTGTTCGGTAAACTGGAAGTCACCATCCGTGCCGGAGAAGTCAAGAATCACCATGTCGGGATAAGCTGCCACAGCGCCCTGGGCTGTCGGCATATCGGTGCAAACGAAATCAACCATTCCGGTTTCCAGTGCCATCAGCATGGCAGGTGCTGTTTCAGATGCCGGAAGAATATTGGCCCCCGTGATCTGAGGCAGGCAGGTATCATACCAAATGGTAGCAATCTGCGCTGTGCAGGATGCACCGGCGAGATCTGCAATTCCGGTAGCGTTTGCGCAGGCACTGTCCGCCTTGGTCAGGCAGACGATTGTTGCATAGAAATACGGGCCGGCAAAATCAACCTGCTCCGCGCGTTCCGCCGTCATTGACTGGCCTGCAATAACTGCATCAAATGTACCCGTCTGAACACCGGGAACGAGGGAATCCCAGTCAGACTGGATAACTTCCAGTTCCCAGCCGTTTGCTTCGCAAATTTTCTGGGCAATCATAACATCATAGCCATTTGCGTAAGAGCCGGGAACGTTGGAGATTGGAACTGCTCCGTTGGAATCATCGCTCTGCGTCCAGTTGTAGGGGGCGTAGGCACATTCCATAGCAATGGTAAGCACACCGTCCTCCACGCCGGAAGGGACGTCGGCAAAAGCAGTGCCGGACAGAGTAAAAACAAACATTGCGATAAGAAGGATTGCTGTGATTCTGATGCTGCGGTTCATGATGGTTCTCCTTTCCCTTTTCGGGTAAAAAATTTGGCCGAAGCGTTGTGCTTCGACCGCCATCATCTTCCATTGCGAAAGTAAAGTCAGCGCGAACAATAGCACTCCGCATTCCTGCGACAGTCGTCAGGATCTTTTCCTGACGCCCAGCATCCAGCCGCTCAAACAGCTATCAGCTTCGGCGAACTATCCTTTCCCGAACTCTCATCGATTTTTGAGAACCTCCGGTTCGGTACTGATCCAGTTCGCGCCTCTATTATTGCTTCGGTTGTGGGCACACTTTATCACATTAAATCATTTCTGTCAATTCGAAAAAACGCACAAAGAATCCCTGCTTTCTCCGTATGATTCTGTGATTAACGCCCAATTGATTGCTCCTACACGCTGATTTGCTCTTTTTATCAGTTGTGAATCACCATTCTTCTGCGTTTGATCCATCCACCGCGTTTATAGTAGATGATCAGTGCAATGCTTGTGACCGTCCACGATGCCACATAGCACCAACAGAGTGCCGGCAATGTTTTGAACCAGGAAAATACAGTTGCAATCCAGATCATACGGAAGAGACAAATCCCCAGTCCAATAATGATCACGGGGTTCACAGCATCCCCAGCTCCGCGCAGCACCGCAGAAAGCACTTCGATTGCCGTCCATGTAAAGTAAAAAGGCACAAAGTACGTCATCATCTCGTAGGTCGTACGGATGACAGCAGTATCATTTGTCAAAATATGAAGCAGTGGTCTGGCCAACAGCATAATGAGACTGCTGAGTGTAACAGTGATGATCATAGCAAGAATCATTCCCTGTTTCACGCATTCTTTCGCCCGCTCCGGTTTCCCGGCTCCGAGATTTTGCCCGACAAAACTTGTAATGGCAGCTCCCAGTGCATTGCTGGCAGCCCAATAAATACCGTCTGTCTTGGAGGTCATCGCCCAGGAAGCAACAACCACCGTACCCAGCGTATTCACCGCAACCTGAATGATCATATTCGAAACTGCATACATGGAGGATTGAAGCCCGGAAGGAATCCCCATTTTCAGCATATTGGAGAGATAAATGCCGTTCAGCTTCAACTCCCGAAAGCTCAACGCATATCCCTCCCGGGTTGTCATGAGTTTCCTTGTCAGCAAAAGCATATTGATCAATTGTGCTGCTACCGTGGCAATCGCAACCCCGGCGATACCCCAATGAAAGAAAACCACAAACACAACATCCAGAACAATATTGGTGACACAACCCACCACCATAAAAAGGAAGGGGCTTACCGAATCACCCACCGCCCGGAGCATGTTGGATTCCATATTCAATATCAGAATAAACGGGACCCCGAGAAAATAAATTCTCAGATAAAGAACCGCGTCTTTCATCGTCTCTGCCGGTGTTTTCAACAAAGTGAGCATCGCCGGTGAAGCAACAAGCCCGAGCCCCATCAGAGCCAACCCAAGCATTGCGAAAACTGCAATGGCATTTCCCATTGCACTTTGTACATCTTTGGTACGCCCGGCCCCGTAAACCTGTGCAATGACAACCGATGCGCCTGAAGTAATGGCGACAAAAAAACCGATCAGCAGGTTGATGATCTGTGCTGAGCTCCCTCCGACGGCAGCGAGCGCAACCGTACCGACAAACTTGCCGACAATCATCCCGTCTACTGCATTATAAAGCTGCTGAATAAAGGTTCCTGCAGCAATCGGGAGGAAAAAGACAAAAAGTCTCTTCCACACGGTTCCCGTCGTCAGGTCTCTTCTTGCAATTCTTTTCTCCATTATTGTTCAAACCATTGCCTTGCAAATTCTGCCGTTGCCGGAACGAGTTTTTTAAGATCCCAGGAGGATGCGTTGATGGTCAGGTCAAAAGTACTGCCGTCCCCATGGGCTTTGCCGGTTAAGATTTCTCTGGTGCGAGCCCGATTTCTGTCAATCCGGCGGATATTTCGGAGAACCATTTTCTCTGTCAGTCTCTGATCCTCAGGCTTTTTGTTTTCATGCTTCATACAGCGCTCCAGGCGTGAAGTGAGGTCTGCACAGACACTAATCCGAAACGGATGATATTCCTGTAAAATAATATCTGCATCTCTGCCGACAATCACACAATTGTTTCCTGCTTCGGCAATCTCCTGAAGGATCTCTCGCGTGCGCACCAGAAGCTGTGTTTTCAAACCCGGATCAAACGTCAGGTGCGCAAAACTGTTCCGATAGGTCAGCTGGAGATTATGCCAGCCATGATTGCTCAGCATACGCTTCACATAAGCTTCGTCCAGGCCATGCTCGTCAGCCAGCGTCTCAATGATTTCCTTATCATAATAGTCCCATTCGAGATGATCCGCCAGCCGTTTTCCCAGTTCTCTGCCGCCGCTTCCGAACTGACGGCTTATGGTGATGATACGCATGTCTTACTCCTCTTTTCCAGGCAACTGCTCTGCTGCCTCTGTAGGAGGCTGCATGAAATTCCAATCCTGCTTTTCACTGTCAAAACCGGGAGACTGGGGTATTTCATTATCCTGCTGCCAGCCACGATGACCGCCTCCGAATCCGTGGAAGTTCTCTCGGCCTTGCATCCCGCCCCAGTTCATATTACCGAAAAACATGCCGCTTTGCGCATCCCCAAAAGAGGCAGAGACCTCACTCAGCGTGATCTCTTCCGCATTCTCCCCGATCTGCAGCAGATACGTCTCTCCGATCTCCAGTTCCGGGATGCTGATCACCACGGAAGAGAAGCTGCAGGGCACTTCATAGCTGACAAGGACATTCCCATCTGTATCTTCCAGGCTCACAGCCGTCCCGGCTTCCTCTCCCGCACTCAGATTGTACAGGATGGAACACTGTGTCGAGGTGCTGTCAAAGCCCTCCGCCATGGAATAGCTCCCGCACGCAATGATATTGCCTCCCGTGATTTCGCACACTCCGCCGCTTTCGCTGCCATAGTCCAGCGCACTGTTGGAGCCCGCATTCACCAGGCTGACGCGTACCGTGCCTCCGGAGATCAGGATGTCCCCGTTGGAGTCCAGCCCGTCGGCATCCATTGCCGCTTCGTTAATCACCGTGAGGTTGCCTCCGGTAATATGGATATAAGGCAGATCTCCATCCTCTGTGCCGGAAGCGGTTTCTGCACTTTGCATCTGCATATTTTCCGGCATTTGTGGGAACTCCGTACCCTCCGGCATCTCCGGTGGATTTCCCATGCCTTCCGGCATCTGAGGCGGTTCGCCATTACCGGGAGTATTCTGCATCATGTCTTCCCGGCCTCGGCCGCCGAATCCCATTCCTCCGAAGCCCATACCGCCAAACATGTCTGTGCTGCTTCCGTTGCTGGCATTCAGCCCGTCATCCTTGGGATAAATGGTGGTCTCTCCGCCGGATATTGTAATAGCAGGGGCTTCAATTCCTTCATAGCATGAGCTGATCAGGATCGTCCCGCCGGATATCGTGACAGATGTGTCCGACTGGATTGCATCATTTCCTGCGCTGATGGTCATCTCTCCGCCGTCCACGATAATCTCTCCCGCTGTACGGATGGCATCATCTCCTACCGTCAGCATCACGGTGCCGGACTCGATGTACAGATCTGCCTCAGCCCCTTTGCTGACCAGCCCGTCATCCTCTGCCTCTATCGTGACGGATGCTTCCCGGATCCGGATGCTCTCCTTCACATGAATGCCATCTCCGGGTGCCGTGATGCCGATCGTACCTCCGGCAATTACCAGATCATCATTGGCATCAATTCCGTGCTTGCTTCCGCCGGAAATCGTCAGGCTTCCGGTGCCGTTAATCGTCAGATCATCCCGGGCAAAAATCACCCCGCCGTGTTTCTCGGCAAGGGCAGCTTCCGACCAGCTTTCTCCGCTGCTCAACATATTTTCCGACCCTTCTGCCAATGTCAGAAACACTTTGTCTGCCTGCTCGATCACGAAGCAGGCATCATCGGAACAGGTGACATCCGCTCCATCCAACAGGATCCACACCTTGGCTGACCGGTAGGTGTCCACGATGATGCTGCCGTCCTCCAGGCTGCCTGAAATCACATACCGCCCTGCATTATGGATGACCACATTTCCATCATAAACGTACGCTCCGTTGCCGGAAACCCGGGCAGAGCTACCGTTGAGGGTGATGACTGTGGCAGAGGAGCTGTCCCAGCTTCCGTCCAGGTCGTTGGCCGTAAACGTTGTGACACCGGAGTGGTACTCCTGATCCTCATCCACCACTGCCTGTATGCCTAGGCTCTCTCCGTTCATAAACAGGATCGTCAGCAGCAGGGTAAACACGAGAACGACAACGCAGACGGCATCTATATTCTTATGCGTTGACATTCTGTTTCTTTACCCCATGTAATCTCCGTTGTAGCTGACCAGCACCGCACTTTGCACGCCTTCGATCTCCGAGATCTCATTGATGAAATCGGTGTTGTCGTTCTGCAGACGGACCTCCAGATTCAACTCTACCGAACCCCGCCGCGCGCTCTTGCTTTTTACACTGCAGCGCTTTGTCTTCTCCTTCAGATAGGCAAGCGCCTTTTCTTCACTTGCGTGCCCGTCACAGGTCAGCACCACAATAAACGGATTCGTCATATCCTTGCGATTGGCAAAGATCAAAAGGATGATGCCGATCATCACACTGCCGAACACCGCCAGCGGAATCATCCCCGCCGCCAGCACAATGCCCGCCGCAATCGCCCAGAAGAGAAAGGCAATATCCAGCGGCTCCTTAATCGCCGTGCGGAAGCGGACAATGGAAAGCGCGCCCACCATGCCCAGTGACAGCACTACGTTGGACGTCACTGCCAGAATCACCAGTGTAGTGATCATTGTCAGGGCTACCAGCGTCACGCCAAAGCTGGAAGAATACATCACCCCTGCATAGGTCTTCTTGTAAATTAAAAAGATAAACAGCCCTACGCCGAATGCAAGCACCAGTGCCAGTGCCATATCCAAAAGGCTGATCGCCGATACGTCAGCGATAAAACTGGATTTGAAAACATCTCGAAAACTCATCATCTTTTTCCTCTTTTACCCGTAAATTCTGCATTGGCCGTATTTGGAAAACGCCGTTACCCTTCTGCCCGGTGTCTGCACGGCCGCTTTGATGATATCCGGCAGGTATTCATCCCACTTCACTTCCAGAAGGATCGGAGCATCGCCTGCCGGGATGGTAATACACGCGGGGTTCAGGAAGTCAGTACAGCCCAAACCGGTGCGGATATCATAGTCAAACGTCACCCGTACATTGCCCGGCCGATAGATAAAGGGTTCTCTGGTATAGTCCACAATGGTCTTAGGCTCCAACCTCTGGTAACACATCTTGCAATAAAGCTCCTGCACCAGAGGCCGGGCACTGTCCATCATCCAGCCAAGATCCCCGTCCACAATGGCCTGCGCCTCCTCTTTGCTCAGGGGAGCACTGTATTTCGTGCCGAGGCCGTTGCGCTTG
>JAFUGY010000144.1 GCA_017469115.1 Oscillospiraceae bacterium | reverse complement strand
TTGAAGCTCTCTACCAAACCGCTGCATGAGCTTGCTCTGGGCGGGACGGCGGTAGGCACCGGGCTGAACGCCCCGTCGGGCTTTGCCGAACTTTCTGCAGAAAAGATTACGGTGCTGACCGGCAGACTTTTTGTGACGGCAGAAAACAAATTCCATGCCCTCACTTCCCTGGATGAACTGGTGTTCGCCCACGGTGCCGTGAAAGCACTGGCAGCCGACCTGATGAAAATTGCAAACGATGTGCGATGGCTCGCCAGCGGACCCCGCTGCGGTCTCGGAGAAATCCGGATTCCGGAAAACGAGCCGGGCAGCTCCATCATGCCCGGCAAGATCAACCCCACCCAATGTGAACAGGTGACCATGGTGGCCGTTCAGGTGATGGGCAATGATGCCTCCATCGGCTTTGCCGCCTCCCAGGGGAATTTTGAACTGAATGTTTTTCTTCCGGTAGTTGCCTATAACTTTTTGCAGTCCTCCCGCCTTCTGTCAGAATCAATCCAGGCCTTTACCGCAAACTGTGTGCGCGGCATCCGGGCAAACAGCGAGAAGATGCAGCAGAACCTGACCCGCTCCCTCATGCTGGTCACGGCGCTCAACCCGATGATCGGATATGAAAATGCCGCCAAAACGGCAAAGCTTTCCTATGATGAGAACATCTCTCTCAAAGAAGCCTGCCTGAAACTCGGCTTTATGACGGAGGCGCAGTTTGACGCCGCCTTCCACCCGGAAGCCATGGTGTAACGGTCCACATGTTCCCCTGATAAAATCTATCTCATGGTACGACAAAATGACAGAACTCCCGATCAACTGCTTTTTCTTTGGGAATTCTGTCATTTTGTCATTCTGTTCTTTGTTTAATCCAGCACCTTCATGGGCTTCCATTTCAGGAAATCTCCGGAGACGAGGCTGTAGCGAATCCCGTGCTTTTCTCCGAGGATACTGTCAGCAAAACGGGATTCTCCGTGGCAGTGGGCATAAAGGACCTGCTCCGCCCCGTATTCTTCCGCCATGGCGGTAAACGGGCTTTCCACCTCCAGAATGTTGGTCGGCGGATAGTGCAGAAACAGGATAAACTTCCGAAAGCCTGCTGTCTTTGCCGCTTCGAAAGAACAGCGCAGCCTCTCGGCTTCTCTTTCAATCAGCTTTGCTGCATGTGCTTCCTGTTCTTCATCCCAGCCGATGATCTGCCCTCTGCGGTTCAGATAGAACGGCCCCTCAAAGCAGAATCCCTTCGTGCCGACCAGTGCATAATCCCGATAGGCAAAAAAGTTGTTCTGCAGAAATTCCAGTCTGGGAGCAAACAACTCATTCAGCTTCTCTGTCTTTTTGGCATCCCAGAACATATCATGATTTCCACGGAGCAGTATTTTTCTACCCGGCAGATCCATGATAAATTGCAGATCCGCTTCGCATTCTGCAAGGTTGCGGCCCCAGCTGTGGTCGCCTGCCAGCACAAGCGTATCTTCCGGGCGGATCAGTTCCTCGCAGTATTTTTTGACTTTCTGCTCATGGTTTTTCCAGATGCGGTCTTTTATCTGACCTTTCGCCTTCACTTCACTTTGGAAATGAAGATGCAGATCCCCGATTGCATAGAGTGCCATCGCACAAACTCTTTCGAATCCTACAGGAGATGCTTGTGGCTCTCGTAGAACTCGTTGTAATCCTTCAGCATGTATTTGAGCAGTGACGGCTGATCCAGCCCGTAGGGGCATTTGCTCACGCAGGCACGGCAATTGACACAGTCGTTGATCTTCTGCATTTTGGCATACCATTCATCCGTCATATACTGCCGCCACGGGCTGCGGCGAAGAAGCCTGTTCATTCTTGCGCAGTTTCGGATTTCAATTCCCACGGTGCACGGCATGCAGTATCCGCAGCCACGGCAGAAGGTTCCTGCCAGTTCCTGCTTGTCTTTCCGGATCACCCCGGCAAGCCCCTCATCCATGGTCGGATCTTCTTTTGCTACCGTGAGCCACTCTTCCAGCTCTTCCAGCTTCTGGATTCCCCAGATCGGAACAACATTGTCATACTGTTTCATAAAGGCATGGCAGGCTCTGGCATTGGTCAGCAGCCCACCAGCGAGGCCCTTCATGGCGATAAAACCCATCCCGGCTTTTTTGCACTTTTCCGGCAGAGCAAGATCCCGCTCATCGGAGATATAGCTGAAGGGGAACTGGCACGTCTCAAAACGCCCGGATTCGATGCATCTCTCCGCCACATCCACGCGGTGGCTTGTAAACCCGATATGCCGGATCCATCCCCGCTCTTTCGCCTCCAGTGCACCGGCGTAGGCTCCTTCAGGATCTTCAAAATCGGGCACTTCAGCGAGCTGATGGAACTGGAACAGGTCGATATAGTCCGTTTTCATCATCTTCAGGCTGTTTTCGATGTGCGAGAGAACCCCGTCTCTTCGGAGCGAATGGGATTTGGTGGAGATTACAAGATCTTCCCGGACGTCAGAGAGCGCCAGCCCGATTTTCTTTTCACTGTCGGTATAGGCATTGGCCGTGTCGAAATAGCGGATTCCGCCCTCATAGGCCGCCTGCAGAATACGGACGGCTTCCTCCTCCGTGCAGCGCTGGATCGGCAGGCATCCCATTGCCGGTTTGGTGACCGTGAGCCCTGTATTCCCCAACGAAAGCGTCTGCAGCGGGGTAGTTTTCTCTGCTTTTTTCATGGCGTTCTACTCCTTATTCTGTGATGATTGGTTCCGAATTTATACTCCTATCGCGGGCTCGCTCAACTTCTTTTCCATTCCGCGGAAGGCAGAACGCAGGAAAAACGCCGAAGCCGTCAGGGAAATAACCTCGGCAATCGGGAAAGCCCACCAGACCATATTCACGTCTCCCGTCTGTGCAAGCAGCCAGGCAGCGGGTACCAGCGCCAGCATCTGCCGCAGCACCGAGACGAAGAGGGAATACATGCTCTTGTCCAGCGCCTGGCAGGTAGATCCCGCCACAATGCAGAATCCCGCAAACAGGTAGGAGAGGCTGATGCGGCGCAGCGCAGGCACCCCGATGGCCAGCATATTCTCCGACGGATTGAAGATGCTCAGCAGCACCTGCGGCATCAGTTGAAACAGCGCCAGCCCGAGAAACATAAAGCAACAGGCATACAGGACGCCGAACCGGAACGTATTGTAAATGCGTTCCTTTTTTCTTGCTCCGTAGTTGTACCCGATAATCGGGATGAGCCCGTTGTTGATGCCGAACACCGGCATGAAAAAGAAGCTCTGAATTTTAAAATAGCTCCCGTACACGGCGATAGCCGTCGGCGTAAACCCGATCAGAATCCGATTCATCACGTAGTTGGTGAAGGAAGCGATCACCATCATGACGATTGACGGGAAGCCGATGCGATAGATCTCCCGGATAATCAATCCGTCCGGCCGGCAATCGCTCCATGTAACGGGCAGCTCTCTGTTATAGCGGAAGTGGAAGAAAAATCCCGCTGCAGCCGCAAAGGCCTGTCCGATCACGGTTGCAATGGCTGCGCCGGCAGTCCCGAGTGCCGGCAGCCCGCACCAGCCGAAGATGAAAAACGGATCCAGAATGATATTTGTCACAGCGCCGATCATCTGCGTCCACATGGAGAGTTTTGTCAATCCGGTTGACTGCAGCAGACGCTCCACGGTAATCTCAAAATACAGGAAGAAGGATCCAATGGTCACGATCCGCAGATAATCGTCCGCATAATGGCGGATGCCGGGCAAATCCGTCTGGGAATGGATAAAGGCATCCGCTCCGAAAATACCGAACAGCGCCATCAACGCCCAGCAGCACACGCTCAAAAAACCGGCAATCCCAGCAACGCGGCTCGCCTGTTTGCCGTCTCCTCTGCCGAGGGCACGCGACACCAGCGTGCTCACGCCGACGCCTGTTCCGGTTCCCAGACCGATCATAATATTCTGTGCCGGGAACGCCAGGGAAAGGGCAGAAAGACAATCTTCCGAAACACGGGCAACAAAAATACTGTCCACCACATTGTAAAGGGCCTGCACCAGCATGGAGAGCATGATCGGCACTGCCATGCTCAGCAGGAGCTTTCCTTCGTTCATCTCTCCCATGCGGCTGGAGTCTATTTTATTGATCTTTGCCATGGCAATTCACCGTGTCCTGCAGTTTTCCATAACCATTGTTATGGCCGTTCATTATATCGTATCTATCTCAAAGTGGCAAGGCTTTTCCCCGCGATTTTACGGGTTTTCGATTGACGGGCTCTTTTTTTACCGGTATAATCTGCTTGTCTGTATATTACCCCACCAGATTCGAAACAATTCACCTCCCGGAGGAAACCTTCATGGACACTATTCTCAATCTTCTGATCGTTCTTCTGACCGCTGTTTCCTTTCTCTTCTGTTTCCGGAAAAAGGAAGGCGGCTGGTCCATCCAGAACGGTCGTCGTGCGCTTCGGTTCTTTACCATTCTTTCCAATCTGTTCAGCGCCCTGGCTTCTCTGGCCGCTCTCTTTCTGCTGCAAAAGGGCAGCCTGCCCTACGGCATCTGGTTGATCAAATATGTTGCCACGGCTTCCGTCACCGTCACCTTCCTTACGGTTATGGTGTTTCTCGGCCCTACGCTGGGGTATAAAAGCCAGCTGGAAGGCTGGTCGCTGTATCTCCATCTGCTCGGACCGCTTTTCGCCGTTGTTTCTTTCTGTTTTCTTGAGCGTTTTTATACGCTTTCCTTTCCGGCCTCCCTATGGGGAATTGTTCCTGTTCTTCTGTACGGCGCCCTGTATCTGAAGAAAGTGGTCTATACCTCCGGTGAGGCACAGTGGGACGATTTCTACGGCTTCAATAAAAACGGAGCATGGAAAAAAAGCTTCTCCGCCATGGTGGTCGGAGCATTTCTGATCTGTATGCTCCTTTTTTTGCTCTGTAAAATCTGAATGGTTTTTCTTCTTGTATACTCACCGGCAGAGCCGGCTTTCGAAACCAATCGGGAAGCCGGCCCTGTTTTTTCTTTATGATTCTTTATTTTTCCTCTGCGGGAGGTCTCTTTTCCGGATGTTTGGTGTAATAATCCTCCAGTGCTGACTGGATTGCTTCTTCTGCCAGCACACTGCAGTGCATCTTATAGGCGGGCAGCCCGTCCAGCGCCTCAGCCACTGCCTTGTTGGTGAGCTTCATCGCCTCCGATACCGGCTTGCCTTTGATGAGCTCGGTTGCCATGGAGCTCGAGGCGATTGCGCTGCCGCAGCCGAAGGTTTCAAATTTCACATCCTGCACGGTGTCATCCTCTATTTTGAGGTACATCTTCATGATATCACCGCACTTGGCATTTCCCACTTCTCCGATACCGTCTGCATCTTCAATCACACCGACATTCCGCGGGTTGCGGAAATGGTCCATCACTTTTTCACTGTATAATGCCATTTTCTTCTCCTCCTCACAGAATAAATGTTGCTTTTCCGCTCATCAGATCTCTCCAGACCGGAGAGAACCCACGCAGATACTGCACAACTTCTTTCACATTTGCAATCAGATAATCGATTTCTTCTTCCGTAACATTTTCCCCGATGCTCAGCCGGAGGGAACCATGGGCAACATCATGAACCCGCCCGATGGCAAGCAGCACATGGCTCGGATCGAGAGAACCCGAGGTGCAGGCACTTCCGGAAGAGGCGCAGATGCCTTTATCGTCCAACAGGAGAAGGAGAGATTCGCCTTCAATCCCCTCAAAACAGAAGTTCACATTTCCGGGCAGGCGTCTCCGGGCGTCTCCGTTTAAAGCGGAGTGCGGAATTTCCTGAAGGCCTTTGATCAGCCTGTCACGCATGGCAGTCATGTGCGCTGCATTTTCCTGCATGTTGGCCGCTGCTTCTTTCAGCGCTGCGGCCATTCCGGCAATTGCTGCAACGTTTTCCGTCCCGGCACGTTTGCCGTGTTCCTGCGCGCCGCCTTCAATCAGATTGGTCAGGCGGATTCCCTTCCTTGCATACAGGAATCCGACGCCCTTCGGCCCGTGGAATTTATGGGCGGAAGCCGAGAGCATGTCGATATTGTCCGCTTTCACATCAATCGGCAAATGCCCCATTGCCTGCACGGCATCCGTATGGAACAGGACCCCATGCTTCCGGCAGACCGCGCCGATCTCCCGGATCGGCTGAATCGTCCCGATCTCATTGTTGGCAAACATGATCGTGACGAGGCAGGTATCCTCCCGGATGGCAGCTTCCACTTCTTCCACGCGCACAAGGCCGTCCTCGTGGACGTCCAGCAGCGTCACTTCATACCCCTCTGCCTCCAGCCTTTTCAGCGTATGAAGCACTGCGTGATGCTCAAACGCCGTGGAAATAATGTGCCGTTTTCCTTCCTTCTTCCCGATTTCGGCAGCTGAGCGGATTGCCTGGTTGTCCGCTTCACTCCCGCCGGAAGTAAAAAGGATTTCCCTCGGTTCGGCATGGATGACAGCTGCAACATCTTCTCTCGCCTGTTCCAGCACTTCCTTTGCCTGCTGTCCGATGGAATAGAGGCTCGACGGATTGCCGAATTCTTCTTCCATGCAATGCATCATGGCATCAATTGCAGTTCGGCTCATTTTGGTGGTTGCAGCATTATCTGCATATATTCTCATCAATCGTTTCTCCTTTTTTGTTTTGGGCATTTGCTGCCGGGAATACTCTCTGCAGTAATCCCTTTGGCTTTACTATACGCCCATTTACCCACCGTGTCAATAGGTTTTTCTGCAGATCAGCGGCTCATTGTTTGGATTCTTGACTAATTCCGGTTTTCTTCTTATAATATGCCCTGCAAATTTGATCCCGGTCAGGAGGGCTTTGAAATGGCAAAATGGTTTGAAGAAGCTGTTTTTTATCATATGTATCCACTCGGAATGACGGGTGCTCCGAAGCATCATGACGCATCCGACGCAGTCACCCACCGCTTCCCGGAACTGGAGGGCTGGCTGCCCCATATTGCCTCTCTCGGATGCACGGCAATTTATATCGGGCCTCTGTTTGAGTCCACTTCACACGGATATGACACGAAGGATTATAAGCTTGTCGACCGGCGTCTGGGTGACAATGCCGATTTCGTGCATTTTGTGAAAACAGCCCATGAAATGGGTATCCGCATCGTGGTGGACGGCGTATTCAATCATACCGGGCGGGAGTTTTTTGCTTTTCAGGATATTCAGAAAAACAGGCAGAATTCTCCCTATTGTTCCTGGTACAAAGGTATCAACTTCGGGTGGGATTCCCCCTATCACGACGGATTTGGATATGAAGCCTGGCGAAACTGCTTTGAGCTCGCGAACCTGAACTACTGGGAGGGAAGCGTTCGCCAATACATTCTGGATGTGATCCGCTTCTGGATTGACACCTTCGATATTGACGGCATTCGCCTTGACTGTGCCGATTGCCTGGATTTTTCCTTTCTGCAGGACATCCGCAGGTGTGTCGATGAGAAAAAGCAGGACTTCTGGCTCATGGGTGAAGTGATTCACGGCGACTACAGCCGCTATGTCACACCGGACAAGCTCAACAGCGTAACCAATTATGAATTGCACAAGGGGCTGTATTCCGGCCACAATGATCATAATTACTTTGAAATTGCTCACTCCATCCGCCGGCAGTTTGATTCCAACGGAGGGATTTACCGGGGGCTGCGCCTGTATTCCTTCGTCGATAACCATGATGTGGACAGAATCGCCTCCAAGCTGAATGTTCCGGGGCATATCTATCCGGTCTATACCCTGCTGTTTACCCTTCCCGGGATCCCATCGATTTATTACGGCTCGGAATGGGGGATCCAGGGCAGAAAGATCGGCGGAAATGACGATCCGCTTCGTCCGGCCGTTCATCTGGAAGAAGCGCTGAAAAATGTACCCGATCCCGCTCTTCTGAGTTGGATCAAAACTCTCGGGCGCATCCGTGCGGAGCAGTGCTCCCTCGTGGACGGCAGATATCAGGAACTTCTTCTGACAAACCGGCAGTATGCATTTGCCCGGCTTCTCGGAGAAGAAGGCGTCATTGTGGCCGTCAACAACGATGACAAAAACGCATCTCTTTCCATTCGCCTGCCGATTCCCTGTTCCTCCTGCACAGATCTTGTTCATGGAGATGTGCTAACCCCCGACGGAGGATTTTTGCACATTACTCTCGCTCCAAACGAGAGCTTCCTCGCCGCAATCCGATAAAAACCAGTTGTTTCTCAAAAAAATTGTTCCAAATGTACCTTGTTTTTGCCGTTAAGATATAGACAACGCATTGAAAACGTGCTAAAATAGACCGAATCTCAATGGAGGATTAGAATTTATGAATATTAAAGAACTTCGTACAGAAAAAAAGCTGTCTCAGGCAGCATTTGCCAAAGCACTCGGCGTCAGCACTTCCGCGATCGGGGCTATTGAAGCCGGCCGCATGAAAGTCAGCGCAAAGATTGCCGACAAGGTAAAAGAAGTTTACGGTGTTGTTCTCGCTGCTGAAGAAAAGGCAGAAGCTGCTGTTGTTGAGGCAGAGAAGAAAGTTGCCGAAAAGAAGGCAGCTCCCAAAAAGGCAAAAGCCGCTCCTGTAAAGGCAGAGAAAAAAGCAGCTGAAAAGAAGCCCGCTGTCAAAGCACCTGCCAAGAAGCCCGCTGCCAAAAAGGCTCCCGCTGCTGAAGTGATTATTCAGTCTCCGATGGGCGGAGAGATTACGCCGGAAGCCGTTATCGCCAAGGTCGGCGATGTGGAAAAGATCTACATCCGTGTAGATGAAAACAAAGCTTACTGGGTAAAGGGCGAAGAGACCGGTTCGGTTGATCTTTGGTAAAAAATAAAAAAGAAAGCTCGGCGTGCAGCCGGGCTTTTTTCGTTATGGAGGACATTGTATGAATGCCAGAGAATATTTGGAAATCCTGCATGTTGCAGAGCGACTGAAAGACACCCTGCGCCATTGCACCACCTCGAAAGGAAAACCGGAAAGCGTTGCCGAACACAGCTGGAGAATCTCCCTGATGGCGCTTCTTCTGCGTCATGAATTTCCCGAGCTCGATATCGACAAAGTGGTGGACATGTGCCTGATTCATGACCTTGGGGAATGCTTTACGGGAGATATCCCTTCTTTTCGGAAAACCGAACAGGACCGCATGACCGAAGATGCCCTTCTGGCTCAATGGGTTGCATCGCTCCCGCCGGAACTCTCGAAAGACCTTTCTGCTCTTTATGCTGAGATGGACGCACAGGAGACCCCGGAGGCCAAGCTTTACAAATCTCTTGATAAGCTGGAAGCCGTCATCCAGCACAATGAATCACCGATCACGACCTGGGAAGCGCACGAGTATACACTGAACCAGACGTATGCTTTCGACACCGTTGCTTTCTCTGCATGGCTCACCGATCTGCGAAAAGAAATTCTACGCGATACCCTTGATAAAATCGATCGGGAAGGCAAGTCCTGACGCCTTCCCGATTTTTTGCTGAACAGAAATTTTCTCTTGACAAAGAGCATAAAGTGTGGCATATTGGATGCAGGAGTTAGAAATGCCTAATCACGAGGCATTTTCTTTTCGTTCGATAGTTAGTTATTCTTAATAATTATTAAAAATATTTAATTATGAAAAAGGAGAGCCGCAATGTCAGAGGATGTTCTGATCAAAAATAGTTCTCCGACGCTTGCAGGATTAAAAACCGGCAGCCTTTTCAATCTTTCCTTCCACAGCGAAGAAGAAAGGAATGCCTGCCTGCAGAGCTGGAATCGAGTGCTGGTGAAAAAAGGGTTGAAAGCCTGCCCGGTTCGTCTCCGGGAAAACCGTGCTCTGATTTACGTCTATCGTCCGAGCCGCCTGAAAAAGGATCTGCAGGATCCGACAGCGGCGGGGATCTTACAGGAGCGCGGTTACTGCCCGCTGTTTCCGGATCAGTGTCTCTCCCATTTGATCGAGCGCCTGAAGGACAATGCGGAATTTCCTCATGAAATCGGGCTCTTCCTCGGATATCCGCCGGAAGATGTGCTTGGGTTCATTCAGGATGCGAACGGGCAGAAGTACACAGGAATCTGGAAAGTCTATGGAGATGTGCAACATGCCCGTAAACTGTTTGCACGCTACAAGAAATGCACAGAAGTCTATTGCCGGCAGTTTCTCAACGGCGTCTCACTGGAGAAGCTCGCTGTTGCCGGTTAAGATAGAAATTTTATGAAAACATGACAGAAAGGAATTTCAAAAAATGAGCAAAGTTGCAGTAGTATATTGGAGTGGCACAGGCAACACGGCCGCCATGGCAGAAGCTGTTGCACAGGGAGCACGGGGAGCCGGCGCATCCGTCAGTGTTGTAAATCTTGATGAGGCTGCTTTCGGCGGAGCAGACGTCGCCAACTATGATGCCATCGCATTCGGCTGCCCCGCAATGGGTGCAGAAGAGCTGGAAGACGGCACCTTCCTCCCGGCTTTTGAGAGCTGCGAGCCGGAATTGAGCGGCAAAAAGATCGGCCTGTTCGGCTCCTACGGCTGGGGCGGCGGTGAATGGATGTCCACCTGGGAAGAGACCTGCAAAAACGATGGTGCGGATCTCGTAAGCGACAGCGTTGTCTGCAACGAAGCACCGGATGATGAAGGCGTGGCTGCCTGCAAGGCTCTCGGCGCAGCTCTGGCCTGATTTTTATTGATTGATCTCCTTCTCCATCTCTATCAAGGGAGGCTGCTTCGCCGGTTGCGAAGCAGCCTTTCTTTTTTGGCTTTTTTCATTATGGGCAAGAAAAAACTGCCGTTGGAGATCCGGCAGTTTTTCCTGATGGAGATGGAGATAAAATACACGAAAGGAGAGATCAATAAGTTAGCTTTTTCTAACTTGGTTAGAGTTTACCATATCTAACTCTGTTTGTCAACAGGTTTTTTTCATTTTTCAATAAAAAATTTTTAGAGAGCGGATCCAAATACCGATCCGCTCTCCTGTTTTGGAGGAAAAGATGGATTAAGCTGCTGCTTCCTCAGCTTCTGCGCTTTCAGCAAATACGTAAATTGTGGGAGCATCAAACGGAGCACCGTAAGCAGCTGCTACCTCTTCATTGAAGAATCCGCCGCCTACAAGATCCTCAGCGCCTGTTACTCTTGTGATGGTCACGTTTTCTGCCGTGCAGCTGGTAAACACGGTTACAGGCGTTCCGAATGCCGGATCCTCAAAGCCACCTGCATAACCCGTGATGCTGCCAACCCAGAAAGAATTCTCACCGACTGTGAGAGCCACATTTTCAGCTTTGCAGTTGGTGAATTCCTTAGCACCGAAGCCGCATCCCGAAATTCCGCCGATCCCGTAGCAGTTGCTGCCCGCGGTAACCGTGCCGGACGCTGTGCAGTCAACCACAGAAGTCAGTTCCAAGCCGCCGCCTATGATGCCGGCATTCGCTGTTCCGTCCGGGAGCTTAATATTTGTATATGTTGCACTGCACCCGGTAATCAGGCTGTTCATCCCAGCGCCGACGATTCCGCCGTACATTCCCTCGCCGCTCATCTCGGAAGCGTGCGCCGTCACACTGCCGGCGACAAGCTGCACATCATATACGGTAGAGTTGTAGGAATATCCCACAACGTCAGCACACATTACTGTGCCGTCAACTGTTGCAGCGGTCAGTGCGAAATTACCGACAGAGGCATCTGCAATGCATCCGAAAAGGCCGAGTGCCCAGCCTTCCGGCTGGTTGATCACAAGGTTGTAAATTGTATGATTGTTCCCGTCAAAGGTACCGGTAAACGCATAGTCCGGGTGTGGGATTTCCTGTTCCTCTTCGCTCTCGCCGGAAGGCGCATAGGTTCCGATCGGGAGCCACTCTTTGCCTTCAAGGTCAATGTCAGCGGTTAGAACATAGTCTGCCGTAAGATCATTGGCAATTTCAGCCAGTTCTTTCGCCGTAGAAATTTCAATCGGCTTTTTTGCCTCTGCTGCCTCTTCCGCAAACGCAAAAGCGCCTAGGCTGAACACCATGACCGTAGTTAAAACGATGGATAAAAACTTTTTCATAAGAAGCCTCCTGTTTTAATATTTGTTAACTATAGCTAACTATAATTAATTATAGCTTATTCTGGTAATAAAGTCAACGGTTTTCTGCAAAGTCATTCTCAAATCTCAATGCTTTTTATGGTATATTCAGTTTTTTGTTTATGGTTCACTCTGCTGAATGGGCAGCGCTTTCCGATGCATTGATTGTTTTGTGCGGAATAATGACATATCACCTCCGGCTTTTCCATTTCCACGCCGAACTGCTCTTTCACAAAATCAATCGCCGCCAGGATGGACAGGAAGGAATCCCGCTTGCAGCAGCGCGGTCCGCCGATCTCTCCAATCGCGCCAAGCGACCTTGCCGTCATCTTGTGGGACAGTGCAAACGGCTCCTCTTTCAAAGGGGTAGATCCGGAAATAATGGACACAAACATTCCGGAACTGATGCCCGCTCCGCAGGCACCCCAGAATCCGCATGCCCCTCCGGGAACGCTCTTGCCGCGATTCATCATCTCGGATAAAGCGGATGGCAGATTAATCTCTCCTCCGGCATTCCTGTAGGCAGTCAGAAGAGCTGCGCCGACCATCACATGATGCTCCGGGCCATGCATGTGGCAAAACGGCAAAGCCATCATTTTTTCAATCATCTCGACCGGGTTTTTCGAGTCTTCTTTCAAACATAACCCGATTATGGTATCCAGACCCGCGGTATGACAGTCATTACAGACATAATGGCCGTTTACACAGCGGGTTTTGCTGTTTTCTTTTTTATGGCAGATAGCACATTCCATCTCTTCATCTGTTTCCAGATAAAGAAGCGGTGCTTTGCAGATCAGACACTCTTCTCTGTTCATTTTCAACCTCCTGTATCGGCAGCTTCGCCGCATTTCCCGCATCGGCTGCATCCGTTGCAGATGAGTTTCATCCCACAGTGCCGGCAGCGGGAACCATAGTAGGGAATATACAATTCTTCCTTCGGGATGGGAACTCCCAGCGTATCATATAACTTGAAATGGATGGGTTTTCCCTGAAAACTCAATCCCGATCGAGATGCCTGTTCACTTTGAACGGCACTTTCTTCGATCTTGTAGAGTTTCCCGTCTTTGACAAAACGCCTGCCGGTGGAGCAGAAAACAAAAGTAATATCGTATTCCGCACATTCATCATGCAAGGTTTTCACCCACTCATAATGGCAGGGTCGGGCACCGCCGTAGTTTTCTCCGTCACAGAGAACCTGCTCGATCTGCCCTTCGGGCAAATACTTCCGGATGGTAACCGGGCCGATAAAAGGGGCACACATGATCCCCTTGTGCCGAAACGGAAGCTCCAAAAGGATGGGAATTCGTTCATCCGCCCGTCGCTGGTTTTCACAGGTGACGTTAAACATCACATTTTCCCAGCCTTCACCCCAGTCATCCGGAAGATGATCCGCGACCCGCTGCGGGCGCTTGGTGAGAAGGAAAAACTTCACATCCGGTCTCCGGCGGATGATATCCCAGGCTTCATCTCGCCAGTCGTCTGCCTCTTCGAGGAAGAAATCGGAGGTCATGCACACCCGCAGCTGCTCTCCGCTTTTTACTTTATATTGCCCTTCCCGGGTTTTTGACAGCGGATAGCGAAAGCCTGCTTTGGTGCGGTAGATTTCTCCGCCGTCTTTCCCACGCTGGGCATCCAGATAAAACATATAACAGTTCTGACAGCCCTCGCTGCACTTTCGGCAACCGTGCCAGGGGTTCCAGATATCATGCAAGAGAAATCACCTCCTGTTACGTCTATGAGCAAATCCTTTCTTCTTTGCAGTCAGTCATTCAAAATACTTTTGTCATTTTGTCAGTACTTTCCGATGGGATATAGGAATAATCGTCGTTCCAAATACATTCAATTTTGTGCTTCAGTCAGCCCTTTTCAGATTAATAAAGAAATCCAAACAGCCAAAGAGGAATTCTGTTTTTTTGCCCGATTTCAATATCATCAATTGCCAGAAAACTGTCTGGAATATTTCGGATTTGTGCAAATGACTTGTTCCTTCCGCCCACTTCAAACAGGTACCTACCGTCAACCAGGAAGTCACCCATAGATGGATAGAAAATACGATGTCCTCCATTGCGAACCTGGTTCAGAAAAAATGTTTCACGCGCGCTTCCTATATCTGAATGTTCCGAAAGAGCATACATAAGATTCGTATTATCACAATAGATCTTATCCGGCCGTGCCATATTTTTCAACGTAGCTGACTCAGAGGTAAGCATTGCTAGAAGATTTGCCCTTGATAACACCCACAGCATCTTTAAGCCCTGATTTCGATCCGTTTCAAGTTGTTCATACAGTTTTGACATATTTGGCTGTTGAGGTGTGCTTTCAGAAAGAATCATAAGCATTTTCTTCAATTTCTGAACAGTTGTAAAATTGACTGCTTCTACCGCCGGAACATCACCTTCAAGGACCTGATTGATAATTTGCTGTATCCTCAAATCATACCCGCTGTGTACTTCTTTATAGAAGGGGTAGTATCCTTTTTTGAGATAGGAATGAAAATGTTCCATGATATTGGTTTTTTCTATTATTTCGGCGGCAATTGCAACATGTTCTTCCAGAATTTGAGGAAGCGAATACGTATTCTGGCTCAGGATGCCTTCAAACAGGAGATACTCCCGAAAAGACAGGCCTGGCATCTGATATTCGATCTGTCTCCTGGAAAGATCTCCTCTGGAACTATCAATCTTTAATATCGATGATCCCGTATAAACAATATTTAATGCCGGAAATTCGTCATAAAGGTTTTTCAGAAGGGTCTGCCACTTCTTATAATAGTGTACTTCGTCAATAAAAAGGTGTGTTCCTCCGTTCAGAGCATGCATTTCTGCCACTTCATAAACCGGATGTGTTTCAAACCACAGGCTATCCAAAGAGATATACAATGCTTTCTCGCTCATCCCGAATGTATCTTTCATATGCTGAAGAATCAAGGTCGTTTTTCCAACACCACGTGCCCCTTTGATAGAGATAAGCCGATTCTCCCAGTCAATTTCTCTTTCAAAAGGCCGGATGATTTCCATTGTTACATTCTTCACTCTTCTTGAAGAAGCAGCAAGAATATCAAGATAGTCATTGTATTCCATCGCCATTTTTTAGACCTCCGGATCCATAAATCATGTTTTCAGACACGAAAACTCCTTTTAATTTGATGTTTCTAAACACTATATTTTTATCTCCTTTAATGTTTCCAAACACTATTTTACAGGAAGCCACAAGAAAATTCAACACAAATTTATAAGAATACTCAAATGAAATTCGAGTTTTCAGTTTGCAAGAGTAAGTTCCAGTCTTCTGGAATTTGCAAGATTAAGTGCCAAAAAGGCAGATATGAAACAGAAGTAAATATTACAAATCTGGCGGTAAAGTTTGCAAGGTGTGAAATACGTCTTGCAAACCGCTCGAAATAGTGCTGTTCAGTCCCATCTTTGACAGTAGCCAGAAGCAATACGAGCGAGAAAGCCCCTGAATAAGGGCTTTTTCTCGCTCATCTGCATTTCCGAGATTGTCACAATATTTAAGATTTTTTGGTGAATGCAATTATTTTTTTCATGGCTCCTGGAATAAGAATTTCGTAGTCAGTACGGAAGGCAAAAGCATCATGGATTGCGTCTGTTAAATCGGTTCGTTTATAGGAAGGATAGATTGATTAACCATTGACCAAAGAAAGATAATCACCGATTTTACCCGCACAATACAATGGTAAATTCAGCAACAGATAAGGTTTCGCTGGGTGAGCTGCACTCGATATTGTTTTGGTCTCGACCGCTGAATACTTCTGATCATACAGGCGTACAGCAATTTTCTCAGGGCTGTTTATAAGAAACTGATGAAGAGATTTCAACGTTCCGTCTTTCCCCGACTTGACTTCTCCAGGGATTAATCGTCCTTCCCACTCTCTTTCGGTGCTGTTTCTATTACGTGTCTTATAACATCTCCCTCATGGGTTGTAGATGCATACTTACTGACATCATCCTTATATGCCGTCAACAGGTTGGCGTATACGGAAGAAATCTGAGATAAATCTCTGGTTTCTACGTAGCGAGATACTGCTTCGGGCATTCCTCCAACAAAAGAGTACAGGCGGAAAAGTATACTGAGCTTATCATGCGCAAGATTTGGTACTGGAATCTGAATCATTAATAAAGTCAAGGCAAAATATCGCTTTATCTATGTTCAAAGTCAGGGTAAAATGAACTATTTATAAGAATCTTTTGCTCTATAAGCAGGCACTAATGATAAAGAATGCTCCTTCTGTTCTGCAGCCGTTGCACCTGAAAAAGGCCTGGACTTCAATCAGAAAGTCATCGAGTGGTGCGCATCCCACGATACAGTTCTTCCACCTTATCGCACAGCCCCTGCATAGATTTCCTTCGGTACGGTAAAGCTCCCGTCCCGGAATTCAAATGCATATATAGAACAGTTTCCGATGTATTTGGACCAGTAACTGCCCTGCGACTCCGGCGTAAGAACTTCCAAAATTCCTTTCATGGCAATGGCATGGGTCGAAAGCAGAATATTGTCCAGGCTTCTGCACCGTTCTTCTATCAATTCACGGCTTCTTCTGACAACTTCCGACAGCTTCTCCATTCCGTCCGGAGCCGGGTTTTTTATAAAATCACTGAAAAAAGTGATTATCTCCGGCGGCAGACGGGTCAGATCTATTCCTTCATAAGGGCCGTAATCCATCTCGATCAGCCGGTCATCCACAACAGCTTTCCGATACGGTGCGATGATTTCCGCCGTCTGGATGGCACGTGTAAGCGGGCTGGAATAAACTCGGTCAAAAACAATCCCGGATAATGCTTCCGCTGCTGATTTTGCTTGCTGTATTCCTCTATCATTCAGTGGATAATTGCTTCGCCCCTGGAGTACATGCAGGTTGTTCAGCTCCGTCTGCCCGTGTCGAATGATATAGATCATTGGCTTCCTCCCCACGTTTAACGTTCTTCTATTCTTCCGTGTGTATATCAGTATAACACATTATTTTTCTGCCTGACAATCTGAAAAGAGGACAAATGGTATTGTACAAACAGGATTTCCCGTGTATACTGTTTGTGATTTATCTATTTTATGGAGATGAGAGATCATGATGGTAACCTGGATGGGGCATTCCGTACAGGGATTTCGGATTGTAAATTTTATCATACAGTCAACGTATCTGATCCTTCATTTTCTGTTTATTCTTGTCCTGTATCGTAGGCGACAGCCTACTCCGGTGTGGAAATGGTTTTTCTATGTGGCCGTCTTTTTATGGATCTGGGTTTCCGGTCGTTTCATGGAAACCATTGTGTACATTTTCTTTCCCGAGAACAACAAAGCTTATGTGTTTGCTGCAAATTATCAGTATATCGGGAACACGATTGCGGTGGTATCCTATGTCATCTGGATCCTGTACCTCTCAGGCATGGATCGGCTTGCCTCCGATCTCCGGTTTCGTATTTTTCTCTTTCTCTGCCCGGCAACTACCTGCATTTTGGTGTTTACCAACGAAATGCACCATCTTTTTTATACAAAGCTGATCATGGGAGAGCGTGTAAGCCACGGAGCCATGTTTATTCCCTGTCTTATATGGCTGTACCTGATTCTGTTTTCGGGATATGCCATTTCTTTAAGGTATGCATGGAAATCCGGAAGAGATCGAGGGAGACAGATTTTCATGTTTTCTCTGTTTCCCCTGCTGCCTGCAGCAGGCGTGCTGATCCGTTCGATCAGTGGGGTTGACCGGTTTGATTATACGCCTCTTGTGATGGGAGCTGCTTTTCTGTGCCTGTATCAGATTCTTTTTCGGTATCACTATGTCAACATTTTTTCGGCATCTGTCAGGGAAGCCATTGAACAGACTGCCCATCCCATTGCCATTATTCATTCTGACAGCGGAGAACTGGTATATACCAATCGTGCAGCGAGAGAATCGGGTCTTGAAGCATCACTGCCTTTTGCTCCGCGGTGCACGGAAGCAGGGGGAAGCCTGGAGGGAGACTTTGACGGGAGGCATTTGATTGTTGATATGATGCCGATCCCTGAAGAAAAGGCTGTACTCATAGCGGTTACAGATATGAGCGAAGTCGCAAAACAGCAATCAGAGATTGAGGCGCAGATCCGGGAGTTGGAAAAGCTGAAGCAGACCCTTGAGGAGGCGAACCGGAATATCGACGCCTATCTTGATTCCCTCTACAGCACGGAAGATCTGGAACGGAAGCAGAAGCAGGTGGAAGAGACCTACCGCATCATAGCCGAAACCTTCAAAACTGTGGAGCAAAACCTGAAAACAGCCGAGCAGTTTCCGGACAAGGCAGAATCTGCCTTGCAGGATAATTTGCAGCTGACGAGAGATTGCATCGCAGAGATTCGAAAAACCGTAGCAAAGCTGAAGGCGGGATGAAAAATGGAATTGCTGGAACAAACTTATCGGCTTCTCCCTGACATTGTAGTCATTACGGATCTCTACTGGTATATCCTTGATTATAACCGTGATTTACCCGGAACGAAGCTTCGCAAAGGAATCAGCCTATCCAGGATCATTCCGGACTGCAAGGAACTGTCGGAGGGCAAATATCATTCCGGTGGCCGGATCTTCCGACGCAACACGACTCCGGTTTATGAAAACGAAATTCAGGTTGGTTACGTAGTCTATCTTGTGGATATCACAGAAAAAGAAAAGTTGATGGAGCAAAGCATCCGGAAGAGCACAGAGCTGGAACAGCTCACGAAAGAACAGGCCAGAGCTAATGCGGAACTGGAGGAATATCTTCATCAGGCAGAGGCACTCCTGGGATATGAAGAACAGCTTCGGATTGCCCGAAATATCCACGATGATGCCGGCCATGCCATCACAGCACTCAATACCATATCTCAAATGTGCCTTCAGCTGAGAGAAACGGATCCGGGCCGCTTCCGGCAGCTGATTCGACAGGGAATTGACCTCTGTGAGAAAAGCGCAAAAGAGGCAGAATCAATTCCGTATTCCACCCTGCAGGAACTGTTGGAAAACTTTCAAAGCGGATGCGCGATCCCGGTAGAAGTATTGCTCGACGGGGAAGAACCGCCCTTTACCGGGAAGTTATACAGCGTCATTCGAAAAATATGCGAAGAGGCATACCACAATACGCTTTCTCATTCTCTGGCAGACAGGATGCTGATTGAGGCACATATGACGCCCGAGAAGCTGATTCTTCAGATCAAAGATAACGGGAAATTTCGCGGGACGCTGGAGAAAGGGTTTGGCCTGACGACGATGGAAGAGAATATCAAAGCGTCCGGAGGAACCGTCCGGTTTTACGCTGAGGAAAACCAGGGATTTGAAATAACAGCAGAATGGAGTGAAAAACCATGAGCGGTAAGATTCGCGTTTTACTGGCTGACGATCATCCCATCATGACAGAGGGGCTGAAGCTTACAATCAGCAAGTGGGAGGAATTTGAGATCGTCGGAATTGCATCCGACGGGAAGGAAGCCGTAGAGCTGAGCCGACAGCAGGCTCCGGATCTGCTCGTCATGGATATGCAGATGCCGAAACTTTCGGGACCTGAGGCGGTCAGGCAGATTAAGGCCTTTCTGCCCGAAGTGCGGGTCCTCGCACTGACCACTTTTGATGATGTGAACACCGTATCCGAGGCTCTGGAAGCAGGATGCAACGGATTTCTGCTGAAAGTGATTGAACCGGAAAAACTGAGATCCACAATGCGGTCTATCGCAGACGGCCTGAACGTTTACGATGAGGACGCTCTTTCTCATCTGCAAAAGAGCCTGAAAGAGAGAAAAGAGTCCGCTTTCAGTCCGCGGGAGAGAGAAGTGCTTGGATATGTCTGTAAAGGAATGACGAATGCAGAGATTGCCTCAAAGCTTAATCTCCGCCCGGGAACCGTGAAAAACATGGTCTCCCTGCTGCTGAGCAAAAGCGACTGCATCAGCAGAGCGCAGCTTGTCAAATACGCTGCGGAGAACAGGTTGATTAACTGATCCCCATAGAATGCCTATAGCAGTGCCGAACGGAATGACCTTCGGCACTGTTTTTTCATGCCATCACAAAATATAATAGAAATTGGGTTTATATCGACAATTTTAACTAAGGAGGGAAACCCAATGAAAAAGTGGCTGATCATACTTGCGCTTCTAATTCTTTTACCAGTGACGGCTGTCCCGGTATTTGCAGCAAACGGAGACGGAGCAGAAAACTATCTGTATTCCGTTTTGGGAGGAAACGTCACACTGACAAAGTATTTCGGAGAGAAGGAAGCCGAAATCGTCATCCCGGGAGAAATTGACGGAATGCCCGTGACAAGAATCGGTGAAAAATGTTTTGAGGATCACGAAGAAATTGAGCGGGTGTTTCTGCCGGATACTTTGAAGGTGATTGATTACCGCGCCTTTTATGGATGTTCCGGTCTGACGGAAATGAACCTGCCGGAGTCACTGGAAAAAACAGGAGGCTGGGTATTTGCACACTCCGGCTTCAGCAGCGTCACATTTCCGGAAGGTTTTACTTCTCTCGGATACGGCGCTTTCTACGGTAGTAACAATCTGAAGACAGTAATCCTGCCCGAAGGAGTGACTTCCATCGGGGAAAACACCTTTCGAATGTGCCCGAAGCTGGAAAGCGTAACAATTCCTTCCCCCGAGATTGAGATCAACATCAAAGGGTTCCAGGAAAAGAGCAAGGTAACGATTATCGGCGTACCCGGAAGTTATGCGGAAAAGTATGCAAAGGCAATTGACATCGGGTTTGAGGCATATCAGGAAAGCGAAGAGACCAGAGACAACCCAGAACCCATAAATACAGAGCCGGAGATTCCAAATGCTGAACCGAAGATTTCAAATCCCGCTCCGAAAAACATCACTTGCTCAAACTGCGGAGAAGAATATCCGGCAGATGCCGGCTATGCCTTCTGCCCGAACTGCGGAAGCCCGCTGGAGGGAGAAGTTGAATCTCACGAAACCGAGAATTACGCAGAGGAACCTGCCGAAACTGCTCAGAATTGGACAGAATCTGTGCTCTCTCAGTTGGATAGCTCCGTTTACCGTGAGACATATAATGCGTTGTCTGAAGGCAAAACTATTTCCACAGGGGCTTATGGCACAGCAGCAAAAGGCCTCCAGCAAACACTGATTGACTTTGGTCAGAAGCTTTCAGCCGACGGGCAGGCAGGCGGGAAGACGTTTGAGGCTCTTCATACCGTGCAGGATGCCTTCGGACTTGATCGAACGGACACCATTGATGCGGATGGGTACAGCCAGCTGTTGCTGCGCCTTCTGGTATTCAAAGAGATGGAGGAAGACGAGTACAGCGTAACGGATAAGATCTCCAGCCTGCCCGGAGAACCGATTGATTATGACGAATGCACCTACATGATGGCCTGTGCAGACTACCTCAGGGGCAAATATTACAAAGCAAAGGACCGTTTTGAATATTGTTACTGGGGCGATGCCGAAGAGCGGGCAGAAAAATGCGTACAGCCTTGGCCGTCTACCGGTCAAATCTGGAAAGACAGCTCTATGGGAGCCGGAACCCAGCTGACGATCACCGTGAACGGTGAGCCGGATGTTGGCATGCATGTCAAGATTTACCAGCAGGACGGCAAGCTGGTCTCCATGTTGTTTATCGGCGGTTCCGGAAGTGCCTCCACCTGGCTGACAGGCGGGACCTATACGATTAAAGACGGCACCGGATCGGACTGGTACGGTCCGGAAGACTCTTTCGGATACTACGGAGACTATCAGGTGATGACTTTCGACGATTACGGAACAACCGAAGTGGATTTGCAGGCAGGTTACTCCTATACCATTACCATCAATGTACAGAATGCTTCACCGGATGCATCCAACGTAGGCAGCATGTACGATGACTACGAAGATTTCTGATAATAAAAATCACAAAAATACAGGAAAGAAAGGATATCAAGATGAAAAAACTGATCGCATTTCTTTTGTGTGCAGCCATGCTGGCGAGCATCGCCGTTTGTTTTGCCGATTCCGAAACCTGGATCTGTGAAAACTGCGGGCGGGAAAGCACCGGAAACTTCTGCCCCTATTGCGGCGCTGCAAAACCGGAAGAGGAAAAGGAAGAAATCTTCCCCGAAGCCCCTGCAGGAACTTTCTCCTTCCGCAACGGGATTCGTTGGGGTATGAGCGGCTATGAAGTGGAAACAAGGGAAGAAAACCTGAAAACTGGAGACGATGAATTCAGAGATTACTATTATGATGAAGATTCCTACGACATAACCAGCCTCTTTTATGATGATTCAGAAGAGAAAAAAGTCTGTTCTTTCCCGGTTGACCTGAGTTATCGGTTCTACCGGGACAAACTGTTCCTGATCACCTATCACGTAGAGTATATTGGTTACGATTTGCAGGTTCTTGAGACGAACACTTACCTGAAAAATGCCATGACAGCAAAATACGGAGAAGGGCATGAAGCCACTCGGGAGGAAGTTGAACAAATCAAAGATGTCATGAACGTGGCGGATTCTTATTACTATGAAGATGAAATCAGACGCATTACCGTCTGGGATCTCCCGGAAGGCACAACAGCCGCTTTTCTGGAAAGCTATTACTATGCAGAGGCCAAGCTGATCTATTTTCACTTTGATACGATGCTGAATGGTCTCCCTGCCGACGGTGTTTACAACACCAACGGGCTTTAATCTGCTTTGGAAACCCTCATATTTTTATATTTTTAGAAAGGAATTGATCGATCATGAAAAAACTGTTTGCCCTCATTCTTGTTCTTTGCATGCTGCTTCCGGCTGCGGCAGTCGCAGAAGCAATCGCCCCGGACGAAGCCATTGACTGTGTTTTTGACGAGTGCCCCATTGATATTATGCTTGCAGAAGGAATCAAAGTTTCCCAGACAGGCGGAAACTGGAAGATTTCCTTCGGATCAAAATACGGCGATTTCAGCTACCTGGTGGATGGATCAACCGGAGAAATTCTGGAAAAGAATGAGCCGGAAATTGATGAAAAACCATCCGATCCGGCATCCGATGCAATTGACGCCTGCTTCAGTTCTCTGGAAGGATACGACGGAAAAGCTGAAAACATCAAACTCAATACAAAGCGCGTTGACGGCGAACTGATAGTCAATATGACCTTTGACTGGAATGGGAAAGCATATGACATGACTTATAACGCCGAGACCGGAGAAGTGACTTCCAATTCCGAAGAACCGGTCAGCGGTAGGAAAGCGCCTGAAAAGAAAACCAGTTCTGCATCCGAACCCGAAGAACCGGCTTCGCCTTATCTGATCGGCACCAGCGAGAACACCTTTGCCGGTCTGTACGCAAGAATGTGCATCAACCTCGACCTGAAAGCCAATCCGATCCCTGCTCCGGAAGAGGAAGTGGATACTTACGGCACCAATGACAAAGTCTATGCTACCGTCCTGAAAGATGACAGCACCAGCTATGAATACATCGGATATGTCCGCGGGCCGGCCGGTGACAACAAATACATTGTCTGGTACTGGACGGGGCTGCACGAAGACGGATCCATTATCAGCCAGACGGTATACTACATGCTCGACGGAAAATATCTCGGCAATATCCAGCGTGACCGCACAGCCGGCACCTCAACCTCCTCCAGCCGCTGCCCGTATTACGTCCCCAGTGAGCCACTCAATAAAAAATAATAACACAATCCTGTATTGCCCACGCGCGACCATCACATGAATAGATATTGTAACGGGAGGATTTCGCAATGAACTTTAAGGAAGCAGTTTCACAGGCGCTGCACAAATATGCAGTTTTCGATGGGCGTGCCAGAAGAAGTGAATACTGGTATTTCATGCTCTTCACTTGCCTGATCAATTTCGTCTTTGGTGTGATAAGAGGCGTAGCAGGTGGTTTTGAAAGCTCAGGCGGGCGAGTGGTTGGCGTAATGAACAGCCTGGTCATCATTGCTCTCATCATTCCGGGAATTACCGTGAGCGTTCGAAGGCTGCACGATATCAGCAAATCAGGCTGGTATTATCTGCTTATGCTGATTCCGGTAATCGGCTGGCTTATTCTGCTGGTGTGGTTCTGCACAGACAGCAGATGGGGAGACAATGCATATGGGCCAAACCCGAAAGGAATTATCGGAGCCAGCTTCAGCAACGGAGGAATCAAAACAGACATAACCTATGAAAATGCCGACATTCTTTCAGGGAAGTCCGGCTCTGCCCAGAAATCTCCAGCCGTGAAACCTACTTCTACAGCGGAGCAGGTTTCCAGGTCGGGCGGGATACAGCATTATACGCAGCTGGCGGATCAGTTTGCGCATTTAGAAAATCTCTTTGCCGAAAACCCTGAGAGAGTGTCGCTTGAAGCGGAACTTCTGGCAGGCGGCGAGGATGCGCAGGCAGCTATCACAGGTTTCCTGAAACGCTGCGGCTGGGGGCAGGTATCATACGGCTGGTGGAACGGAGCCGCCGGCTTGACCTGCATGCTGCGGAAAATCGGCGGAAAAGCCGCTGAAAAGGACCTGATTGCGCTGAAAAGCCTGTCCACCAACATCTGGGAGTATCATACTCAGGTAATTGACACTGCCGAAAAAGAACTGCTCGCCCTGAAAAAGGAGAGCGGAGGTTATGGGCCTGACGGTCGAATCCCGGCGGAATATGCTCACGGGGAATTGCTTGAGCTGCAAAATGTGTACCCTCCTGAGAAACGGCTGGAGGAATGCTTTGCCATGCAAAACAGCGTTGACGGCTGGTCCAGTGCAGATCAAGCTTTCTATTATTTTATTGCGGGTGTAGCAGCACGAGTGCTCTATCCCATCAACAAATCCAATCTCGCTTTCTATGCTGCACAGGTCTTCGCAGATCCCAATCCAAACAGTCTTGGCTGGCAGCATCTGCGGGAGGCTGAGGGGAACGATCTTCCCGCAACAAAGGAGAATGCACAGCGGATGCATGAAAAGTATCCGTTGCCCAGGAGTATGGAGGAAGCCAAAACCTATATCTACAGCCTTGAGGATATAAAAGATCAGAAGCCGACCAATGACCCGTACTCGCTGGAGCAGGGACTGAACGAACTGACTGACCTGTTCCGCACTTATCCGCAGGTGGATCATGAGAAAATTCAGACGGTCGGCCGGAAAATTTACGATGCGGAGATCCCCCTTGTCAGCGGCGTTGGCGGAATGCACCAGCTTTACCACCTCTTTCATCAGCGCTTTCCTATGTATGCGCCGGAGCTGTCACGTATTTGGGACGGCATCGGCGATTGGGCGGATTGAGGAAAGGTACAATTCCATGTGTGGATAGAAGATGCATGTAAATTAAAAACCAATCTAATCTGTGATACCTACCGCAACTTTTTGCATTGCACCTATTTTTTCCCGTAGATCATAGTGTGTAAAAGGAAAATCTATCGTAAGAAAGTATTCTTCCCAGAAATAGCCTGATAGAAAACCGAAAACAAGGAGAAGAAACCATGAAAAAACTGACTGCAACCCTTTTATGTATTGTACTGCTGATTGGAATGGCGGCAGGTATAGCCTCTGCAGAGAATAAATACTGTCCGTTCTGCGGACACGAATATTCTGTCGAGAAGGGCTTTGCATTCTGTCCAAATTGTGGGAAGGAACTGCCGCAGAATGAGCCCGCTCATAAGTCGGCAGAAAAAAGTCTCGAGAGCAATAGCAAAATAGCCGTCGGCGATCTCGTGCGTTTTGGCCGGTATGAGCAGGATAACAATCCCTCCAACGGTGCGGAAGGAATAGAATGGATCGTGCTGGATGTGCAAGGTGAGAAAGCTCTGCTGCTCAGCCGATACGGGCTTGATTGCAAAAGATACTATAAAGACCAGACGCCTGTTACCTGGGAAACATCCGATTTACGGGTATGGCTGAACGGGGAATTCTCTGATACAGCTTTCAATCAGGATGAAATGGGAAGAATTCTCCTTTCCAGAGTCCCGGCGGATAAAAACCCTGAATACAACACCGACGCGGGAAATGAAACAGAAGACAGGGTCTTTCTTCTTTCGGCTTTGGAAGCAGAGCAATACTTGGCGGAAGAAACGGCAAAGTGCCAGGCCACGGCATATGCTCTGGCGAAAGGGGCATCCTCCGGGAAAAACGGCAATTCCTGGTGGTTTCTGCGCACCCCGGGCTCCGAACAGAAAATGGTGATGATTATCAAGACTGACGGTACCATGAATCTTGGCGGCGCAGTTCCGGACGGAAAGGGTGCAAACGGAGTCAATCGCCCTTCCTTGTGGCTCGATCTGCGTAATTGGGATACATATGAACAGCCGCCGGTAGGAGTGGAGTCCGTTCCTGCATCCGCTTCAACAATTGCGGAAGGCAGCAACTCCAATTCCGAAGGAAAAAGCGCAGGTACCTCGCCTTATCTGATCGGCACCAGCGAGAACACCTTTGCCGGTCTGTACGCAAGAATGTGCATCAACCTCGACCTGAAAGCCAATCCGATTCCTGCTCCGGAAGAGGAAGTGGACACTTACGGCACCAATGACAAAGTCTATGCTACCGTCCTGAAAGATGACAGCACCAGCTATGAATATATCGGTTATGTCCGCGGACCGGCCGGTGACAACAAATATATCATCTGGTACTGGACAGGGCTGCATGAAGACGGATCCATTATCAGCCAGACTGTGTATTACATGCTGGATGGAAAATATCTCGGCAATATCCAGCGCGACCGCACAGCCGGCACCTCAACCTCCTCCAGCCGCTGCCCGTACTATGTCCCCAGTGAGCCGATTAATAAAAAGTAAGGTCACATGCTCATTATGGATGCATATGACCTGAAAGAGAGGAAAGTCTTATGAAAAAAAGAATCAACAGTGTTTGCGTCATCGCTGCCGTTTTATGCATTGCATCGCTGTTTGTGCCATCGATTATAGCCCGCGAAAGTGAATTTGGCGGATATGCCCATTTTGTAAGTCCGGCGGTGTTCCTTATGAAACGCGCGACCCACGGTTTTTACAGCAGCGAACCAATTTGGAAAGTATTTGTATTGATTCTGCTGGTGAATATCGTACTGCTGGCTGTGTGGTGCATTTTCTCTTTCGGAAAAACAGAAAAGATTGGGAAAAAGGGTATTGCAGCAGGGATTATTAATCTGATTACTGTCGCACTGATAACGGAGATATCCCTTGATGTGCAGAGCTCACCGTTAAACGCAGGTACCATCATTAGTATCATCTTGGCAATTTTTTCAATTTCAGTGGCCGTTATACAAAAGAAAGCTTAATATCAAAAACAGATATACTTCGTTTTCTTAAAATGAAGTAATAAAAGGAGAAAAGCCATGGGAAGATGTATTGGATGCGGAAGAACGATCGCAGACAGTGAAGAAAAATATTTTGGCGTCATAGAACGCCACCATTATGATGACCGCCATGATACGGCAGCAATGGATACCGGCCCGACATGGTTCAAGCCGATAGCTCTGATTCGAATCGGTGTTTGCAAAAACTGCAACCGGTCAGCCGGTAACACATCTCTAAAAAAAGGCTTTGGAACTTTTTTGGGAGGCGTTGCATTTACAGTCATTGCAGGGCTGATCAGCACAAAATCGGATTCAGAGGGTGTCGGTGCGCTTGGACTTCTTGGAATTCTTATGGTGATCTTTGGCCTGGTCAGTATCGTGCGTGATGTGATTAAGAAACTATCAAAAAAGAATACATTTGATACTTCGGTAATCAACGGAAAACTGAAACCGGAATGGATTATATGGCCGCCAACCGAGGAGAGTATCGATGTTACTCCGGTCCCTGGTAATTTGCAGAACCGGCATCATTTTGAATACATCTATGTAGGTGAGAAGGAACTTCGAAAACCTGCGACAGGAAAAGGTAAGGAGAACTCCAAAGCGCACGCACTGGATGTCTTGCGCATCAAGGCACGGGAAAACAGGGTATTTTCTTAGTTGCTGAACGATGAACGGGAAAAAATGGACATTTGCAGCACTGATCGCGGTGCTGGTTATCGGAGGCTTTGTCTGGCAAAATGCAAGGAAAGCCGTCCTTTATTCTGACGGCTTAAAGGCACTTGAATCGGGTCAATATGCCCAGGCTATGAAGATCTTTGCCCAATGGAAGAAACCTTACAAAGACTCAGAACTGCTTCTTCGGCAGGCTCAAGATGGCCGAATTGAAGAACTATGTGCTGTTGGAGACTGGGAAGGTGCTCTTGCGCTGCTGCCAGCGACAGGCGACGGGCGAGCCTATGAGGTGAAAATTCGGTGGGGTGAAGCATTGGCAGCGGAAGGGCATCTGGACGAGGCAATGGAACTGCTGGAGGAAAGAATTGCCAATCGGCGGGGTGACGATTTCAATGTAACTTATGCCAAAGGCCGCGCTCTGATAGCGGCCGGAGAGTATGCCCGCGCAGAAGCGTATTTCAGAGAGATGCAGAAAACGTATCAGATCAATAAAGACGGTGAGCGGGTTTGGGAAGCTCTTGTGAAATGTATCTATCTTCAATATCTTGTGGCAGAAGAAGCGGGAGATAAAGAAGCGCTGACGAAATTAGAGAAACGGGTCCCGAGTGCAGAATCAAGAGATGAAAATGACCAGTGGATCTACATCAAACTCGGCAGCGCCCGGCACTGCGCCGAACGAGGCGATTATGTCGAGGCAGCAAAAGAGCTCAGCCGGATTTCCGAACGCAGAAAGTATTATCAGTATCCCGAATTGAATAAAGCCGCGGATACCCTGACAGATAAGATGATTGAATCCTGTATTCGGGAAGAGCGATGGGGAGAGTTGTATCGGTCGTTTCCGACGAAATTCAGTGACCTTGCACAACGTGATGCAAAACTGACGGTGCCTTATCACCTTGCTGCCACAAACCGCACGAATCTGATTGGCACTGATCCAGATTTTGAAACACTGATCGATGCGCTTCCGGCAAAATTTGCCCGAGACGGAGAGGCATTGTTTAAAGAACTGACAATAGCCTCCGGCGACGCGGGAGAGCAATACAAAGCAGCCAGAAATTGGGCTCGGGAAAATGGGCGGGAATATGAGCTCCTGAGCTATGCTATGGATGTTTCCGCAGCATCGGCAGCAGGAGAGAACCTTCCTGTTCCCACAAAGCCGGAGCTTTTGGCAGTGCTGCCCGCAGCTACAGAATACCCCGGCAGCAGTGAAAAGGCTGCTTATGCTGCAGTGTTTCGCGAGGCTTATGGCCCTGAAGACGATTTTCGAGCCATTGAGCCTCGACCCGGGTATTATATAGTTCTGGCGGCTGACGGTTATAATGAAACACCTTTCAAAGAAATCAGTACGAATGCTTTCCAAGCAAGCTTTGAATTGGAAAGAATTCATTCTTATGCAAGACTCATTCTTGATACTCTGTCGAAGAAGGCAGGAGAAAAACCTGCCTACAGCTATAGAGCTGTGGACAATCCGAACACTGCCTCACTGCTGGTGGTGCTGGATAGCAATTATCGTGAAAAAGGGAATCATTATCATCCAAAGTCAGCGCTCCGGTCTGAGCAATCTGCTGCTTATACTGGATTTGCACAGGTCATCGGCTATACGATTTATGATACTCGCGCCGGAGGGATTGTCGGAAGCGGTGAGGTTGAGACAGTGCTCGGAAATGATATTGTAACGGGGAACACAGAAGGCCACGCTTTCTGGCAGTATGTATCAGAGAGCGATCTCGGGACGGCAAAGGACGGTTCTGACCAATTGCGTGCTGCCACTGACGCTGCCGTTGCAGAATTTTGCGACAAGTAAAAGCAAAGCAAGAAATGTCTACGGCGTTTTGTCAGATTCAGAGGGGTGAATTTCTTTATGAAGCTTTTAAAAATCATGCTAATTGTTTTCGGAATATCGGCCATCATAATTTTATTTACAGGCTGTAGCCGGGAACCCGCCTGGAAAGAATCTGAGCAATATCTGGGACTGCGTTTTCATCCGCTCTCTTCCTACTATTACCGATATGCAACTGAAAAAAAGGGAAGGAGAGACTTTGAGTATAAAAAGCTGAGTTTTACAGAACAATATTCCGGCAATGCCGATGAAGTATATGTTTGCGAGATTCAGAATGGCTGTCCGGATTCCGTGGTAATTCCTTCTTCCTTTGACGGAATCCCGGTAATAGCGCTGACAGGTCCTGAATCTGCAGAACCCCTTACATCACTCGTGATAGAGACCGGGATCAGATATATTGAGCGATGCTGCCTCTATGGATCAGGCCTGAATAGTATTTCCATACCAGAATCCGTTGAATATATTTACAACAGTTTCGATGACTGCGAATCTGTGTCAAGTCTTATCATTAACGGCAACATTGATCTTATTTACAATTCATTCCAGCCAAGACCGGAGAAAGTAATCATCTATGGAAAGATAAAACAGCTGCAGTACGCTTTTGGAGGAATTACCGGGGAGAGAACCCGTGATACCGGATTGATTCTGCTTTATGACGATGCACTGATTCCGGAAGATTACTTTGCCAACCGATCTGACATTATTGCCCACGTTACAAAAACCCTCTTTGATTACCGTGACAGCTTTGATCCGGACGCATTCATGGAAGAGGCAAAAAAACATATTGGCGCAGATTTCCCAGAAGAGAAGAAAATCAGCGTGGAAGAAGCACCCCGGTATGCGCAGACACTCAACGGACCTGTTGTCGGCATGAAACATTGCCCGGATTGTGTGTGGACGAAGAGGCTGGACTATCAACCGAAACTTCTGTATTCAGGACAAGACCCCTATGGTGTGTATTTTGTATCTGTCGACGAAATTGAATACAACTATCCAGGAACTTTGTACACTGAGGAAAAAGCCATGAAAACAATGCAAGGGGAAACGCCACTTATTTACTGCCTCTCAGAAAAAATCGGACATTCTGAAAATGGTGTGAGTTATGTAAGCGGACCTGATATGAAGCAAAACTTGAATGCTCTGACCTGGGTTTATTATCATATGGTTTTCCGAATCAGTTTCTGGGAAGCAGGGGCAGATGAGCCGATTGCCTGGTATATTTATGAAAGCGGAAAAGAGCGTAAAAAGGTTGCAAACACATCAGATATCTACTTTGTTGACGGCGTTCATGACGGATATCTCTTTCTGCTGGAAGATGGATTAATTGAACCTACCAGCCTGACTACAGTTGAAAAAACAGTTTATGGGATATCCAATTGAGAAAATGAAAAAAGCGAGGGACTTTTCATGGAACGGAAGAAATGGATCGGGATAGTACTGATTATTGCATTGGTTATCGGAGGCATCGCCTGGTATAATGCTTCTCAGAGAGCGAAAAAAGAGACGCTTTATACGAATGGTGTTGCGGCTCTTGAAACAGGACGATATGCTGATGCTGTGCAGATTTTTTCCGAACTGCGGGAACGGGAGTACAAAGACTCTGTAATCCTTTTAAAGCAGGCGAAAGAAGCCCGCATCGAAGAGCTGTCGGTCGAGGAAGATTGGGAGGGTGTTCTGGATCTGTTGCCTTCGAGCGGTGATGATCGAATCTTAGAGACGAAGATTCGATGGGGCGAATCTCTGGCGGCGGAGGGCGGCCTCGATGAGGCGTTGAAAATGCTGGAGGAAAGAATCGAAAGCAGATACAACGATTATAATTTGAATTATGCTAAAGGCAGGGCGATGATGGCCGCCGGGGAGTACGCCAGCGCAGAAGAGCATTTTCGTAAAATGAACCGGGAGAGTCCGGAACGTCGGGAAGCTCTCATGGAATGCATTTTCCGTCAATATCTTACCGCAGAAGAAAGCGGGGACGAAAACGAACTGACGGAACTGGAAAAGCGCGCTGGGACAAGTAATGCCTTTGATGAATATGAACAATGGGTTTATATCCAGCTTGGCAGAATTCGGCACTGCGCCGAACGAGGTGATTACACTGGAGCGGCTGAAGCACTGAAAGATCTTCGCAGGCATAGATCAGAAACGACATATCCCAAATTAAATGAGGCGGCGGATGCGCTATTGGAAGAGATCGTCACTATTTGCATTCAAGACGGACAATGGGATGCACTGTATAAGAACTTCCAAAAGGAGTTTAGTGCACTTGCAGAACAGGATGAATTTCTATCAGCAGCAAAATATTTGGCTAGCACGGATCGTGCAGCATTGATCGGAACAGAACCTGATTTCAATGCACTTATTGAGGCACTGCCGGAAAGGTATTCCCGAAACGGGGAGGCGCTGTTCAAGGAACTAGCTATTGCCTCTGGGGACCCGGTTGAACAATATGAATCAGCAAGGACGTGGACGAGAGAGAATGGAAGGGAATATGAATTTGTTAGTTATGCGATGGATATCTCTGCAGCAGCCGCTGCCGGAGAGAAGCTGCCTGTTCCTGTGAAATCTGAGTTTCTGAGTGTTTTGCCTTCCGCTGTGGAGCAACCTGGGAAAGAAGAGGGAGCTGTTTTTGTCTCAGCATTCCGCGAAGCATATGGACCGGAACTGGATTTTCGTGCAAGTGAACCGCGACCTGCTTATTACATGGTTCTGGCTGCAGACGGGTGCAAGGCAACTCCTTTTGAGAACACATCCTCCGGTAATCTGCCCAGACTGAATACTTATGCTTCGTACATTCTCTATGCACTAGCTAAACAGGGAAGAGAAGAGCCTGCCTACAGCTATACAGCAGTGGAAAATCCAAATACTGCAGCACTGTTGATTGTAGTGGACAGCAGTTATCAGGTACTGGATGGAAAATATTATCCGAAAGCGCTGATTAGGCCGGATAAAAGCTATACAGGATTCGTACAGGTTGTCAGCTATAAGATCTATAACACCCGCGTTGGCGGACTTATTGGAAAAGGAGAAATCCGTGCACCAATCGAAGACGATATCATAACCGGAAACACAGAGAGGAGTTTTTTCTGGATAAATCTGAAGAATAACGATCTTCGGACAGCCAGAGATGGCGCTGAGGAATTACTGCTGGCGACAGATACCGCCGTCGCGGAATTCTGCGGTAAGTAATAGGTGCAGAAAAGATATTTATGAAACAAAGAATCACCATGGTTTTGGGAAAGGAAAACAGAAAACATGAAGAATAAAAAGATACTGGTCATTTTGCTTTGTGTTTCAACAGCTCTTCTGATGCTCACAGGCTGTGGAAGCCGAAAAAAAGAACAGCAGGCAGCAGAGCTTGCTGCTGCCGGGCAGTATGAAGAAGCATATAAAATATATCAGGAACTGAACAATATCACTTCCATGAAACAGCTTCGAGAAGAAGTAAGCACGGCAGCGGAACTTGCAATGGAAGAAAATGACTATGACAGAGCAGTTGAACTGCTGACCCCGTTTAAGAATTTTCAGGAGTGTTCCGATCTTTATAAGGCTGCCAGGCTTTATCAGCAGGGAACCTATATTGCAGATTTGATCGTGGACGGGAACAATATATCCTTTGCATTAGCACGTGGAGAACAACAGAAGGACTACTCTTTGAGAATCAAGCTCAAGGCGAATAATGATGTTGTACAGGGCAGTATTTTTGCTGTTCTAAAAGCAGAGGACCTCCCTGAAGAAAACCCATGCCAAATAACCCTGAATTTGAACGATCTGTATTGGCAGGCGAATCCGAATTATGCCTTTTCTTTTTATGACAATTCCATCTTTACCGCGACAACTCAGTTTGCTTTTCAGGGAGGTCTTGTCAAGTTTTACAAAGTCGTTCGAAACGACGGGACCGAAGGATTGAGTATGGGAACGCAACTGTCAACATTTCACTTCAATGACACGGCAACAACATTCAGCGGCGGCAGTGTCTTCGTAGGGCTGTTCAACCCCGACCTTACGATTGAGCAGCCTGCCTATACCGACAGCTATACCGGCGAGAAAAGTGCAGAATTACCCGGCTGATGTCTTGTCTGCAAGGCAGCATACAGTTCCCGGATGCGATCCCCCACCGTTTTCTCCAGTGTTGGAGAAAAGTCAAGAGTTAAGGGGGTTACTTTTGTAAAAATGCAAAAAGTTACCCCCTTAACTTGATATTTTTAGAGGATTCGGATATACTGTTAGCGAGGTGATCTCATGAACATCTATAAACGGGAGAAGTATCTTCGCCGATTGCGCGGATTTTTCCATGACACCGAAATAATCAAGGTCATCACCGGCGTGCGTCGCTGCGGGAAGTCCTGTCTCATGGCGTCTATTGCGGACGAGCTGCGGAAAACCGGGATTCCGGACTCTCAGATCCTCTTTCTGGATCTGGATTCTAAAAAATATCGCAAGATCAAAACACCGGATCAGCTCGATGCCTTGATTGAAGGGGGAGGAGCCGGGAACAGGACGATCTATGTCTTTATTGACGAGGTCCAGAACGTCAAAGGTTTCGAGGAGGTCATTAACGCATACCGCACAGACGGCGGGTACTCGATCTTTATTACCGGGTCGAACTCTTATCTTCTGAGCGGTGAGCTTTCGACAAAGCTCACCGGACGGTATATTGAGCTTGAAATGTATCCGTTGAGCTTTGATGAGTATCTGGGCATGAAAGCTTTTATGGGGAAGCCGATACAGAATAATCTGACCGCGGAATTCGATTCCTATATTCTGGAGGGAGGTTTCCCGAAAGCACTCCAGTATGACAGCATGGAAGACAAGAGGACGTATACGCGCAGTGTCATCTCGGAGATCTTTGAAAAAGATATCCGGCAGCGAGTCAAAGTGCGCAACAAGGCTGTCTTTGAAAGTGTGCAAACCTATCTGCTAAACAACTTTGGCGCGACAACAAGCTTGAACAACATCCTCAACGACCTGGAAAAACAGAGTATCCATATCAAACGGGAAACGCTGAACCGGTATATCAAGATCCTGCAGGACGCCAAAATCCTGTATCGCTGCAATCGCTTTGATCTGAAATCCCGCCGTTCACTGGCCGGGGAACAGAAGTACTATTTGGCCGACTGCGCTTTCTACTTCGCCATGAATACGGATAACCGCATCAACTACGGTCCGGTTCTGGAGAATATCGTTTATACCTATGCAAGATCCCAGAACTACGCGGTAAGCATTGGGCGAATCGGCAAACTGGAATGCGATTTCATCCTGCGCGATGAGCAAATGCAGTATGCCTATGTTCAGGTGGCTATGACGATCATGAACAGCTGGGAAACGGAAGAGCGTGAATACAGGCCGCTGGAACAGATTGCAGACAACTATCCCAAATTTGTCATGACCCGGAGTGACATGATCCAAAAGCGAAATGGGATCCGGCACGTCAATCTGCCGGAGTTCATTCAGACACAAGGAAGTTTTACCTGAATAGTACAGTTAAGGGGGTAACTTTTGTAAAAATGCAAAAAGTTGCCCCCTTAACAGGCTTACTTCAAAAGGTGCTCCCTCGAAGCTTCGTGCTTCATAGGGAACGCCTCTTTTTCATTCTATGCGCAAGAAAACGCAGGTCCGTAGCAAACCGATAAATCCACGGTGAGCAAGTCCATTTTACGGCATTTCGATTCTGCCGTGCTGGTTTGCAACCCAGCAAAAAGCCTTGGCCGTACGTTGTTCGGCATTCTGAAAGTGGTTTCCTGTATTCCATTCCAAAGTGACAGCATAATCCGTCTGCAAGGCATCATACAGTTCCCGGATGCGATCCCCCACCGTCGCCATAACGGGGTTCTTCGTCTTTTCTTCCCGATCGCCGAGGCTCAGATATACAGCCTTTGCCTGAATGGGATGCTTTCTCACATACTCCGGCCACCCGGGGAACCACACCGAGGGAGAAACTGCCGCAACAGCGGAGAACAATCCGGTTCGTGTTACTGCCCAAAGAGAGAAAAGCCCCGCGAGAGAATATCCGCCGATACACCAATTTTCATCCCCGCTCAGAGAGAGAACCGTTCGTACTTTCGGCAACAGCCGATCTACAACAAAATGAAAAGTCTCCTCCGCGCCGCCGTCAAAAGGATCTTTTCCGAATACCGGCGGCGCTTCCCATGGGCTCAGATCCCGGTTCCAATCCGTTACCCTAAAAGCCGCCAGCGCGAAAGGTTTTGTGCAGCTTTTCATAGCTTCCATCTCCCCATCGAGTAAGGCTTCATCATGAGCATCTACCGGCTGCAGAAACAAGATCTCCGGTTTTGAAGCGCTGTAGATTGTCACGCCATGCCCGTCTAATTCAAAGTGGCTTTTTTGCAGATTCATTCCCTTTCTCCTTTTTACGGATCTGTGCGTAGAATACAAAACAGGCAATAATCTGTGCTACCGTAGCACAGGGAACCCCTAACCCGATGAAGAATAACCTTCCGGTCGTCTGGCTCATCCACCAGGCAACCGGAATACGAATCAAAAATGCCGCAGCAATCCCCTGTGCCATGACAAACCCCGTCTCTCCCAGACCGTTGAAAAAACCGATAAAGCAGAACAGAAAACAGGTCAACAGGCAATCGATTCCGTAGGCGCGCAAATAATCAAACCCTGCTGCAATCACATCGCGGTCCCTTGCAAAGATCCCGCAGAGCAGATCTCCGTGGAAAAAGGCAGCCCAGAACATTACCGCCCCGAAAGCAGTAGACACCAGAATTGCAATTCGTAAGCCTCGCTCAGAGCGTTCTTTTTCTCCCGCTCCGTGGTTTTGCGCCACATAAGCGCTCATGGCCTGCATAAATGCGGCAGGGATCAGCATAATAAATGCACAGACCTTTTCCGCAACACCTACACCTGCTGAAGCCGTCAATCCGAGGGTATTGACAATGGCAAGTATCACGAGAAACGACAACCCTACCAGCAGATCCTGTAATGCAATCGGGGTTCCGAAGCGTACGATACGCCTCAGGATCTGCCTCTCTATGTGGATATCTCTTCTTGAAAATGCAAACGGAAGTGTCCGCTGTTTCAAAATCAGCAGTGAAATCAGCACGCTGATCGTCTGAGAGGCAACGGTTGCAATGGCAGCTCCCGCAGCACCCATTCCCAGACCTTTAACCAGCAGCAGGTCTCCCGCAATGTTGCAGACGCTGGCAATGGCAACGGTCATCAATGGCGTTTTGGAATCACCCAGGCCGCGCATAATGCTGCCCAGAACGTTATAGGCCACAATCATTACCGAGCCGAACCCACAGATGGCAATGTACTTCCGCGTCTCCGCAAAAGCCTCTTTCGGTGCATGCATCGCCTTTGCCAGGGCTGCCGAGAGCAGCGGAATCAACGCCGTCAGCATCGCACCTACCAGAAAAAAGATCACCACACTGGTGCCGATAATCCGGCCGCCCTCTTCTTTTTTGCCGGCGCCGATCTTCTGCCCCAGCAAAACGGTGGTTCCCATCGCAAAGGAGCTGACAAGCCCTGTAATGGTCTGCATAATCTGGGAGCCTACTGCCACGCCGGAAACATCCTGTGCCTGCGCGTATTTGCCCACCACCAGCAGATCGACTGCACCGTAGAGTGCCTGCAGAAACAGCGCCAGCAGAATCGGCATGGAAAAAGCCAGAAGAGGCTTTAAAATCGGCCCTTTGGTAAAATCTCTGATCTGTTCCAATCTTTCCTCCAAAAAAGCCGGATAAGCAAGCAGGCGTCTCAGCCCGCTCTCTTATCCGGCTTCTCATTTCTTATGAATGATTTGCCCTCCGAGGCGTCCGTATCCTATCAGATTCAGGGCAGAATGTCAAGATCGTTCCTACGTATTGATTTCGAGCATGCGTTCCAGATATCCGTTATCCTCAAATACCATCAAATCACGAACCCCGAGGCTCACTTGCTGTCCGTCCCTGAGATTTCTGAATTCAAATCCGTTTGTGATGACACGCACCAGTGTTTCCCCGATCCGGACACGGCAGTCATCCACATCGCCCAGATAATACTGCGTCTCCAGGATTCCGTTCAAAATACCTTTTTCCGTGAAAAAGAAGTTTTCCGGCCGGATGGCAACATCCACCTTTCCTGTTCTTGTCCCGGTGTAGGGAATGCTCTGTCCGTTCATAGCAGGAAACACAATTTTGCCGTTCCCGGCTTCTCCCTTGAAGAAATCCACCTTCCCGAGGAAGTCCGCAACAAACTGGTTGGCAGGCGTGTTATAGATTTCCTGCGGGGTGCCGCACTGCTGAACAACTCCCTGGTTCAGCAGGAAGATCCGGTCGCTCATCGCCATGGCTTCTGTCTGGTCATGCGTCACATAGACTACCGTTATTCCCAGCTTGCGCTGGATTTCCTTGATTTCAAACCGCATCGATTCGCGGAGTTTTGCATCGAGGTTGGACAGCGGTTCATCCAGCAGCAGAAGTTTCGGCTCCGCCACGAGGGCACGGGCCAGCGCCACACGCTGCTGCTGGCCGCCGGAAAGCTGCCCGGGAAAGCGTTCGGCATACTGGCTCAGATGCACAATGCCGAGCACCCGTTCCACGCTGTTTTTCATCTCCGCCTTTGGCACATGCCGGATTGTCAGCGGATAGGCCACGTTGTCAAACACATTCATATGCGGCCAGACGGCATAGCTCTGAAAGACCATGCCGACACCTCTCTTATCAGGAGGAACAAAAGTTTTTCCGCCGGATACCAGCTGCCCGTCGATATATACTTCTCCTTCGGTTGGCTTTTCAAATCCTGCGATAATCCGCAATATGGTCGTTTTCGAGCATCCCGAAGGGCCGAGAAGCGTGATGAATTCCCCATCCTGAAATGTTGCGTCAAACGAACGTAGCACAACATTATCACCAAATGCTTTGGTGACATTTTGTATCGTCACAGTTGCCATCAGTCAATCCCCTTTCAGATGGAGAACTCGCCCTTTGTCAGGCGGTTGAGAATAAAGTTGAGAAGCATAACAATCAGCAGGATGCCGAAAGCCATGGCACAGCTCATCGGCTGGCTGGTGAACGTCCAGTACTCATAAAGCTGAAAGCCGATCGTCTTGGTTGTGCTGGAATAGAGCAGCGTTGTCATGGAGAGCTCATAAAAACTCGGTATAAAAATCAGGAACCATCCCGCTGCAATGGAGGGGAAGATCAGCGGCCCGGTAATTTTAAACATGGTGCGGCTCCAGCTCGCGCCGGAGATCTGGCTGCTCTCCTCGAGGGAAACATGGATCTGGCTCATGGCGGAGACCACCGTGCGCATCCCCATCATCAGGTACTTGATCAGATAAGCAATAATCATGATATAGGCGGTGTTGTAGATGTTGATGCCGAAATTCCCTTTCATGGTCATGATGAGACCCAGTGCAATAACCACAGAAGGCGTGCCGGATCCCAGTGTAATCAGAAAGTCCGGGATCTTGCGTCCGCGGATGTGGGTGCGCTGCAGCAGATAACTCATCGTGCAGGCTATTACAATACCGACGGTTGCCGTGACAGACGCAAAAATCAGCGAGTTTTTCAGGCTGTTCATCGTTTCCACCCTCCCGAAAACGGTTTCCCAGTTTCCAAGGGTGAAGTTTCCCTCCGCCAGCACGCTCTTGCCAACGTCGATTTTGAAAGATGTCATCAGAATCGTGGCGAAGGGGATCAGAATGACAAGCACCGCAAAAAGAGAGACCAGGATCGTAAGCGGAATTCTCCAGGAGCGCAGCTCCACCAGTGTAGGCTGCATGGATTTGCCGGATACCGTGATATACTGGCGTTTTGCCAGCACCACATCCGAGAGAAACAGAATAATCACTGCCAGCACCATCAGAAAAACCGCCATTCCGGTTGCATCATTCAATCCCTGCTGCCCGAGAGAGACATATTCCACAATGCGTGTTGTCACCGTGTGCACACGCCCCGGGCTGCCGATAATGGATGGGATTCCGTAGCAGCTCATTGCACTGACAAAAACCAGCAGCGCTCCGGAAATCAGCGATGGCAGCATCATCGGAAGCGTCACCGTAAAGACAGTCTTGATCGGAGAAGCTCCGCTGACGCGGCTTGCTTCCTCCAGAGAAGGATCCATTTTCTCCATGGCGCGGCTGATGGTAATAAATGCATAGGGATAGTAAAAACTCGTCAGCACCCAGATCATTCCCGGCAGGGTGTAGACGTTCAGCGGCCCCGGCGTATCACTGAGATGCAGCAGCGCTCTCAGCCACTGGTTCATCGTGCCTACATTGGGGTTCAGCAGCCGGAGCCACGCCATGGCTCCCACATAAGGCGGCACCATATAGGTGAGCACAAAAAGCGCCCGAAAGAACTTCCTCCCGTAAAGATTGGTGCGCCCCACCAGCCACGCCAGCGGAAAGGCCAGTAAAGTTCCGAAAATCATAGTCGCTGTTGCTGCAATAAGGGTGTTTTTGACGGCATCCAGATTCAGCGGATAGGTATGCAGGCGGCGGATCGTTTCAAGGGAGAATTTCCCTTCCGGAAAGAAGGCTTTGAAAAGCATGTAGATGAGCGGCATGAGCTGGAACAGCAGCAGAAAATCTACTATCAGCAGGATTACAATCCATTTGATGTCGACCCGCCATGTCTGGTCACCAAGCATCAGCAATGTCAGCAGCAGAGCGTTGAAGGCGATCACAATCCCGATCAGAATTGCCGTCCGGCTGTGGCCAACCACCAGCTGTTCGATTGCTGAGACCTCTCCCCTGGCGATCATTCGAAATGCACTCAGCTGTGCAGCCTTATCCCGCACGCTCTTTTTCAACGTATTGACCTGTTCTGTCACGCCGGGCTCAGCAGATCCGTTGCTGACATACCATGCCTGCATCAGCATAGCGGAACGCTCTTCTCCGGTCAGATCTCCGGCAAGCTTCTGCAGCGCAGCAGGGAGCTCTGTTGTCTCATCCAGAAGGCTGCGGAGGAGTTGCGTGTGAAAAGCATCCGTCTCATTGCCGCTGATTGCGGTGATCGCTTTCCTGTTTGCGCTGCTCACCTTCGGCCCGTTGACAAGATATGTCGCATAGAGTAGTTTCCGGGAAAGAGATTCTCTCTCAGCCTCCTCTGTCTCTGCGAGAATCTCTTCAAGCAGGTCCTTTCCGCCCTTCTTCTGGCTTTCCCAAGAAGACGACAGAAGCTGCAACATCAGCTGATTCAGATCCTCTTGCTCTTCCTCTGTCATTTTTTGAAGCTGCGGCTCCAGCTTCTGCTTCCAGGCTGAGTCCGTCTCTTTGTGGAGGTGATAGATTGCCTGATAAGCCGCCTCTGCGCTGAACCCTGACTCTGCATATTCCCGCATACCTTTCATCCCGTTCAGGATAATTGCCAACCCGAACAGGAAAAGGACCAGCAGCATCAGCTTCACTGCAAGCGGCGCGCGATTTCGGCTCTGGATTGTTGTTTGCATCAATACACCTTCTTTGCTGTAGGGCAAAGGAGAACGAATTCCCCTTTGCCCCTCGGTAAAAAAGCGGGTATTACAAGCTTTTTTACTTTGTTGTGACAATCTCCGTCCACGCGGTGTTGATTGCCTCACGGTTCTGATAGGCGTTCTCCCAGTCGACGCCGAGATCTTTTTCAATCAGCCATTCCGTGTCCACCGATCCGAAGGGGATTTCTTCCATCCCCTTGAAAACGGAGTGCATATATCCCTCCAGAATCAGCTTCTGTGCTTCTTCGCTCAGCAGCCACTGTTCCACAGCCTCGCAGGCTTCGGTATTGACGTTTTTGCTGTGCTCTTCCGCAACCGTCATCACGGTAGAGGGGATCAGCACCACGCCATCCTCCGGATAGATGCAGGCAAGATTGGTAATCGGCGTGCCCGCGTCCTCTGCTTCCTTGAGAACTTTGAGGATCGACTCTTCCAGAATCATGATCGCTGCGCACTCACCGGTCTGCAGTTTGGTGATAGCCGTAGAACCGGACTCGATCATCACGTTGTTGGCAGCCAACCCCTTCAGGTAGTCCTGCCCGTAGTGGTTGTCCTGCGTCAGAGAAGCAACTGCTGCAAAGGTCGTGCCGCTGCTCATGGGGTTCCCCATCGAAATATATCCCTTCAATGCCGGATCGTTGGCAAATGCCTCAAAGGTCTGCGGAATGGTCACGCCCTTCGCTGCCCATTCATCGACCGTCTCCGGATTGTAAGCCAGCACCATGTTGCATACTCGCACCGGATACCAATATCCCTCTTCATCATAAGGGAAACGGAGCAGATCTTCCGGATCTTCTATTTCTACAGGCTCCAGATAGCCGGCCTCTTTGAGCTCCAGTGAAAGTGCCGGCTCGGCGACCAGCATCATGTCACAGTCGAGCGTGCCGGTCTCCATCTCTCCGTAAATCTTGGTGATCAGAGAGCTGGTGCCTCCGTAAAAGAAGAAGCTCCCGTCGTTGCCCGGCACAAGGTTCGGGAATTCCTGTTTCAATGCTTCATCCATCATGTCAATCACGAACTGATACATGGAGGAATAGATGACAAGTTCGCCTTCTACATCCTCGTTGACGGCAAACGCACTCTGGCACAGGGAAAGGCTCAAAAGAAGTGCAAGCGTAAGTGCAAGGATTTTTTTCATTGGTGTTACCTCCGTTTGTTATAGATGGAAATGATTGTATCATAGCACCGGCTCTCTGTCCAGAATCGCTTTTGGAAGGTCGGGCATGTTTTTCCGGATTTGGTTTTGTCCCTTGTCTGTTTTCCGACGTCAGTTTCTTTTTATTGTTTTGGTTGGATGTTGGTTGGATTTATTGTGATATAATTTAAAATAGAATGATTGCTTTTTTTTGTCGTTTTGCGTATGATAGGATTGCTGTAAAAGAATGATTCTGCCGGCAGGAGGTCGCACTTCCATGGGAGATATTTCCCTTGCGTTTCAGGAACAACTCAATACGTTACTGCTCCCCCTTCTGGCTTTGGCAGGCCTCGGCTTTCTCGTATCTGTTGACCCGTATGTCGGCAAACCTGCAAAACGGACGATGCTGGCAATTAACGCCGTCGTCCTGGCTTTGATCGCGGTGAATTACAGCAGCATCCTGTTAGAGTCGGCATGGAACCCGTCATATGTCACGTTGCAGACTGCTCTGGATGTGTTTTGCTACATCATGCGTCCTGTTGTGATTGTTCTCTTCATCTATCTCATCTGGGATCATCCGAAACGGCACCTGTTTTGGATTCTCGCCGGAGTGAATGCGGTGTTATACCTGACGGCATTTTTCAGACCGTGGTTGTTTTCGGTCACGGAGGATGGATCTTTTGCCCGCGGGCCGCTGGGATATACTGCCCATTGTGTCAGCTTTCTGTTGCTCTTCGGCTTTCTGGTTATTGTCCTGATGCAATTCAGATCGTTGAAGTGGGTTGAGAAGCTGATTCCTCTCACCAATGTGGCAATCGCCGCGCTGGGCCCACTGTTGGATTCCTGTTGCCAAACCAACGGTACCGTTACCTTTACTGAAATCTCTACGGTCTTTTGCTGTGTGTTTTTTTATATCTGGCTCCATCTGCATTTCGTTTACGAGCACGAACAGGCTCTCCTGGCAGAACAGAGGATTCAGATCATGATCTCTCAGATCCAGCCCCACTTTCTCTATAATACGCTTACCACGATCCAGGCTCTCTGCCTGGAAAATCCTAGAAAAGCAGCTGCCATCACCGAGCGTTTTGCAACCTATCTGCGTCAGAATATTGACTCGTTAAACAATTCTGCTTTGATTCCCTTTCGCAAAGAGCTGGATCATACTCTGGTGTATTCCGAAATTGAGACCGAGCGCTTTCCCAATATCCATCTGGATTATGAAATTGAGGATGAGGATTTTTATCTCCCCGCTCTTACGGTGCAGCCCCTTGTGGAAAATGCAATTCGCCACGGCTTAAGGGGAATGCCAAAAGGGCAGATTGATATCATCACCAACCTCCTCCCGGACTGTCACGAAATCATCATCCGCGACAATGGGAAGGGATTCTCCCCCCATGAATTGCCCATGGAAGAGGGGCCTCACATTGGCATCCGGAATGTGCGGGAGCGTCTGCAAAAACTGTGCAGCGGCACAATGGTTATTGAAAGTGGAGAAGGCGAAGGGACCTGCATCACCATTCATATTCCTCTCGGAAAGGAGCTTGTATGAACGCCATCTGTGTTGACGATGAAGCGCAGGTGTTAAGACATATTGTCACATCCCTGCAAAACATGCATTTGCTGCGTGAAGTGCACGGCTTTACTCTTCCGCAGGATGCTCTGGAGTGGGTCCGCACAAATCCTGTGGAACTGGCGGTTCTGGATATTGATATGCCCGGTATGACCGGCCTGGAACTCGCCGGAGAACTCAGAAAAATCAACCCTCGGATTTCCATCCTTTTTCTTACTGCATTCAATCAATATGCGCTGGATGCCTATTCGGTTCACCCCACCGGCTATCTGTTGAAGCCTTTTGAACAAGCCCGTCTGAAACAGGAAGTGGAATATGCCCTTTCCCACCTGCCGGGAAGAAAGCGCGCTCATATTTCCGTGCAAACGTTTGGCCATTTTGAAATTCTGGTAGACGGAAAGCCCCTCGCCTTTCGGCGTTCCAAATCCAAGGAGCTGCTGGCATACCTGGTGGATCGCCGCGGCGCAGGGATTACCCGTCAGGATGCCTTTTCGATCCTTTGGGAAGATCGCATGTATGATGTATCCATGCAAAAGCAAATGGATGTGGTGATTCGTTCCCTACGGGATACCCTTCAAAAGTATGGCATCGGCAATCTCTTTGAGCTGCAAAACCGTAATTTACGCATTCTTCCTGAGCTGATCGACTGCGATATGTATCGCATGCTGGATGGAGACGAAGAAGCCATCAGCGCCTATTTCGGAGAATATATGTCACAATACACCTGGGCAGCTGACACCGAAGCGCGGCTCTATGCCGTTGCAAACAGGAAGCACTGAGCCGTTCCGGAAAAATGCCTCCGGTTCTGTGTGACAGTTTTGTGACTGTTGTTGTGATATCCTTGCTGTGTATCCAAAAATATCACCCAAAAGAAAGAAGGAGATTATGATGAAAAGAAACCTTGTTGTGTTCTGTGTGTTTTGCCTGTGTCTTTCCCTTGTCATGAGCACAGGAGCCTTTGCCGATGAAAAAGGAGAATCCTTTTCGAACGGATTCTTTACCCTGACGATTCCGGAAGAGTTGAGCGCTCTCTGTGAGGTGGAAGTACGTGAAAATGGCATCCATGTCTATCATGCAGCCTCGAAGGAAGCCGACTGCGGCGGGTATGCCTTTGGTCTTGACCTCTTTGCCGAACCTTCGGATCATGCCGGGATGCCCGGAGGTCAAAAGATCGGAGAGCTGACTACGGCTGACGATGTGCTTTATGATATTGTGCTCTCCTATCCAACCGATGTGCAATATGATTTCAGCAGTGAAAAATCCATAGAGGATTACCGTAAAATCTATGATGCCGCAGAAGAAATTGCAAAATCCGCTATCGGAGTGGGCGGTACATCTTTTGTGTATGGAGCAGGCACAAAAGGGGCCGACCTCTATTCCGAAGTTCTTCAGAAGCATGTGCAAGCGATCACCGAGCAATGGGACTCCGGACGTCTGGAGCAGGAAAACATGAGTTTCATGTACAATCTTCTCCGCATGGGCGAAGGGGATGCGCTTGACCGCGCCGGCTACATCTTTTGTGATATCAATGCCGACGGAATTGATGAACTGCTCATCGGAGAAATCGCCGAAGGCGAATGGAAAGGGATCATTTACGATATCTACACCATGGTAGATCGTGCACCGGCGCACGTGGTAAGCGGCTGGGACAGAAACCGTTATTTCTTCGTGAAAAACACATTCCTCTGCAATGAATACTCTTCCGGTGCAATTGAAAGCGGCTGGATTGTATATGATCTTGCTGCAAATTCCACCGAGCTCTGGCCTCAGGTCGGCTTCAAACTGGATGGGTATGAGAATCCTGATCAGCCCTGGTTCCTCGCTTACGGGCAGGAGATCAATGATAACGAATGGGAAAATGTGACCGAAGACCTTTGGACAGAGCGGAAAGCCGTCTTTGAAGAATATGAGCGGTTTGACTTTTCTCCTCTCTCAACCGTCGCAGCCCCTCTTGTGTGACAGTTGTGTGACTGTTCATATGGTATACTCTATCTGCAAAGAAGGAAAACACGATTTGTAAAATCTTATCAGAAGAAAGGAAACGGATCATGGAGAAGGAAAAAGTAATGTTGAACGACGAGGAACTCGGCAGCGTACAGGGAGGAACCCAGCTCCCCTACATCATCAAAGGCGGCGATACGCTCGGCGCACTCGCAAAGAAGTACGGCTGCACGGTAGAGCAGATCTGCCAGTGGAATCACATCAAAAATGCCGATCAGATTGAAGTCGGCCAGAAACTGGTAATCAAATTCTAAGTGCATAGGGCATAACAAAAAGGCCGGGAATTCCGGCCTTTTTGTTATGCTGGGATAAATACGGCTTCTTCTCCTGTCTGATCATTACGCCAGTGCAGCTTCCCGTTCTCGATGAAAAAGCTTCCGGTGCCGCCAAACGTTTCATCTGAAACGGTATAGGTATAGTCATCCGAGTATGTCTCCACCCAGTGATGGCCGTCCTGATAAATCATGATGTCATTCCTGTAAATATTTGCTGTCATATTCCAGCGGGCACGCTCCCAGGCGGAGCCGGACCAGGAAATATCCACGTTCACGCTGCCCTCTGCCCGGTAGCTGAATTGAATTGTACAGCGGCCGGCAATTTCTTCTGCCCAGCGGCCTTCAAACCCGCGTTGCACCGTCGGTACGTTCACCGGAGCGGAAGCTCCTGATGCTCCCGGGATGACTGTGATAAGAGCAGAGCCGGAATTGACTGCCCCTGCATCGTTGCTGAAACGGCAGTAAACTCTCCATCCGTTCATCTCCAGCGGGATATTTTCAAGCGTCAGGTCTTTGGTAAAACCGTTCACAACCTTCAGAGTTCTGAATTCATTCTGGATATCCTTGTAATTGATGTCTCGATAACCGTCCGGGCTTACAAAATGCCACTCTGCAAGAACAGCATTTTCATATCTCGTGACGAACTGGCACTTGCCGTTTACCGCAACTCTCTCGTCGGTCGGGTTTTTGGTGATGCGGGGAAGATTGGCCGGTACGGGTGTTGCCACCGGGGCCGGCGTCGAGAAAACGGGAACCGGCGTCGCTGTTGCAGCCGGAACAATCGGCACGGAAGTCGGTGCAGGGGTTGCCGGGATAACGGGTGCAGAAGTAGGTGCAGGCGTTTGGGCCGGAAGAACAGGCACCACGGTTGGGGCCGGCGTCGGCTCCTGTGGGGGATTTGTTACAACCACTGGTGTAGGCACCGGAGCAGCTGTTGCAGCAGCTTCCGGCGCGGATGCGCCTGACCCGCTGTTTGTCTGGCTCAGGCCGCAGGCACTCAGCAGCAACGCTGCGGCAGCAAGGAGAAGGATGATAACGCTTTTCTTTTTCATTTTGATTACCTCTTGGAGTACTCTGAATTTTGCATGGCTTGGGGGCTTTTTCTTCCCTTCGCGAAAGAGATTATAGCACGCCTGTCTCCTTTCAGGCAACGCCCTTCCCGGTGCTTTCCATCAAATTCTTTCAAAACTTCCGTTTTTCGGAAATCGGGTACGTTCTGGTTGGATGTTGGTTGGATAAGATATGATAAAATAATATGATTTGACTCCTTTTTGCAGAAATTGATTGTCAGAAGCCGTCATAAATGATTATAATATAAAACAGATTTTCATAAAGAAAGAGAGAGAGAAAACAATGGACAACGCAACAAATCATAGCACGCATCTGGTGCCGGCAGTCTGCACCCAG
>JAFUGY010000143.1 GCA_017469115.1 Oscillospiraceae bacterium | reverse complement strand
CTTGGAATACAGCCAACACCAAGGTGTTTTTGCGCCCTTTTTTAAGCACTTTTCGACAGAAAGCCGGGGATTGTTGATAAACTGCTTGTTCTGTCACTTTTTGAATGGTTTACATGTCTTCCGTGAATAATTCAGGTTAATTGTCCCAGAATGAAAAACAGGAGGAATTATGAGTGCACAAAACCCCGTCGCCGGAAAAGGCGGCAACAAATACATCCCCTTCGATGAGCGTACCGGTGAGAGCTCCGTTGTTTTCTTTACGCGCGATCTCTCTGCAGAAGGTCTGAAGAAGATTTACGATAAAGTCTCTTCCGTATTGGAAGGGCGTGTAGCAGTCAAACTTCATACCGGTGAAGCGGAAGGCCCAAACATCATCCCCCGCCCTTGGGTAAAAGAGCTGCTTGCTTCCCGCCTGCCGGATGCGACCATCGTCGAAACCAACACCTATTATGAAGGCACCCGCTACACTACCGAGGATCACCGCAAAACGCTGGAGATCAATGGGTGGACGTTCTGCCCGGTAGACATCACGGATGCTGACGGCGTTACCACCCTGCCGGTAAAGGGCGGAAAATGGTTCGATGAAATGCATGTGGGAAAAACACTCCCCACGTATGACTCTCTTTTGGTTCTCACCCATTTCAAAGGGCACACCATGGGAGGATTCGGCGGTTCCAACAAGAATATCGGCATCGGCTGTGCTGACGGCCGGATCGGCAAAAAGGAAATCCACACACAGGCCGGTTCCGTCAACATGTGGAGCATTGCCGAAGAAGAGCTGATGGAACGGATCTCTGAGAGCACCAAAGCCACGGTTGATTATTTTGCCCCACACGTCTGCTTCATCAACACTATGCGCAACATGTCGGTTGACTGTGACTGCGCAGGCCCCGAGGCAGATCCGGTTGTCACGCCGGATATCGGTTTTGTCGCCTCTCTGGATATCCTGGCTGCCGACAATGCCTGCATCGACCTGATCTACAATCTGCCGAACGGCGGCGGAAAAGCTCTGATTGAGCGCGTTGAAACCCGTCACGGTCTGCGCCAGCTCAGTTACATGAAAGAGCTCGGCATGGGCAATGACCGTTATACGCTCATTGACCTCGATCACGATGAGATAGAAATCACAGCCGCGGAAGCCGTGAAAGATATCAAACCTGTCTGGGTACCGGATCGTTATAACACCTTCTGGGGCAGAAACAGGCATTGAGATCTGGTTTTCTGATCAATTAACCGTTAAACCCGGGAATGCATTTATCAGGCATTCCCGGGTTGTTTTTTTCCATGGCGGAACATAGGGTAGAGGATGGAGGAGGCTAAATCCATAACTTCGCATGGGGAGAAAAAATCTCTATAAGAAGTTTAAGAATCAGCTTCCTTCATCTTCCACCTTTTATCCTGATGATCGGATAGGGGAGGTTTCGACCTCCCCTTCCACACCACGTAGCGTACCGTTCGGTACTACGCGGTTCGTAAGTTTTCACAGACTTTCTGGTACTGGTCGAGCATGGACGTATATCCTGCTCTGGCCAGTCTTTCTTTTGTAATGACCGAGTTGAGCATCATGGCTGCTCTCCAAGGTCCTTTTCTACAGTTGGCCATTTCGTGGATCTTCCATTCTTCTATGTGTAGCCTTT
>JAFUGY010000142.1 GCA_017469115.1 Oscillospiraceae bacterium | reverse complement strand
TGTTGCCGTTAAAAATGATGCGGCGGTGCTTCCGGATCACATCACGGAGAAGATCGTGCAGAGTGTGCTCAAAATCATCGGCATTCTCCAGAATGTCGGCATACTGGCGGAGGGATTCCGCCACGGCGGTGTTAAGAGCCACGTTCGGCGCGGAAATCGACTGCATGGAACCGGGCATGCGAAATTCAAACTTATTCCCGGTGAAGGCCATGGGGGAGGTGCGGTTGCGGTCAGTCGAGTCCTTCGGGAACTTCGGGAGGACATGGACGCCTACTTTAAATTCCTCATGGCTGGTGCCGCCGTAGGAAATATCCTTTTCAATGGCAGTGAGGATGTTTTCCAGCTCCTCGCCGATAAACATGGAGATGATAGCGGGAGGTGCCTCATCAGCGCCGCAGGTGCGGCAGTCATTGGATTCGGAGGAGACGGAGAGACGCAGAAGATCCTGATAATCATCCACCGCCTGAATGACCGCGCACAAAAAGAGCAGGAAACGGGCATTGTCATAAGGCGTGTCACCCGGTTCAAGCAGGTTTTCGCCTTCATCCGTGCAGATGGACCAGTTGTTGTGCTTGCCGCTGCCGTTGACGCCGTCAAACGGCTTTTCATGCAGAAGGCAGACCATATTATACTTTCTTGCGATCTTCTGCATGATCTCCATGGTGAGCTGGTTATGGTCAGTGGCGATGTTTGCCGTGGTGAAGACGCAGGCAAGCTCGTGCTGGCCGGGAGCGGCTTCATTGTGCTCTGTTTTTGCCATGATGCCGAGCTTCCAGAGCTCTGCATCCAGCTCTTCCATGAAGGAGGCAACGCGGGGCTTCAGCGTGCCGAAGTAATGGTCAGACAGCTCCTGTCCCTTGGGGGGCAGCGCCCCAAAGAGCGTGCGCCCGGTATAAATGAGATCCTTCCGGCGGTCAAAAACGCTTCTGTCGATAAGAAAATACTCCTGTTCTGCACCGACGGTCGTCCGGATGGAGCGGACGCTGCTGTTGCCGAACAGCTTCATGATCCGCAAGCCCTGCCGGTTGATGGCCTCCATGGAACGGAGGAGCGGCGTTTTCATATCCAGCGCTTCCCCGCCGTAAGAGCAGAAGGCCGTCGGCACACAGAGGACGTTGTCTTTCAAAAAGGCATAGGAGGTAGGGTCCCAGGCTGTGTAGCTGCGGGCCTCAAAAGTGGCGCGAAGGCCGCCGGAAGGGAAGCTGGAGGCATCCGGTTCCCCGTGGATCAGCTCTTTGCCTGAGAAATCCAGAATGACTTTTCCCTCGTCCGCCGGCGCAATAAAGCTGTCGTGCTTTTCGGCCGTGATGCCTGTCATAGGCTGAAACCAGTGCGTAAAATGCGTGGCGCCTTTTTCAATCGCCCAGTCCTTCATGGCGGAAGCAATAATGTCCGCTGCTTCGCGGCTGAGGCGTTTGCCCTCGTTTTTCGCCCTACACAGCTGATCAAAGATATCATCCGGGAGACGCTGCCGCATAACAGTCTCATTGAAGACATTGATGCCGAACAGGTCTGTGATGGTACTCATTTTGCATTTCCTCCTATGGAAATTTTAACATATTGTATGCGCAGAGGCGTATTTTGTCAAGAAAAGATCGCCCGGGAAGCCCCGGGCGAAGGTTTATCGGCGATAAATTTTTACGAGCTCCTTCAGGCGCTTGGGAAGCTCGGGGGTGATGGCATCGGGGAGCATGCGCCAGCTCCAGTTGCCCATGGGGATGCCCGGGGTGTTCATCCGGCAGTCTCCCGGCAGCTCCAGAATGTCCTGCATCTGCATGACGAAGAGGTTGGAAGGGGAGGCCATACCGGTGCGGATCATGCCGTAGCACCAGCCTTCATCCTCTGTGATGTGGGCATATTTGCGGGCGTACTCTTTGTCAGCGCGCTTTGTCGACTTCAGCCAGCCTTTGACAGTGTCATTGTCATGCGTGCCGATGTACATGCTGCTGTTGAAGGGGCAGCAGTGCGGCAGATAGTCGGAATCGCCGTGGGCATCGAAGGCAAACTGCAGCACCTTCATGCCGGGAAGGCGGGAATCGGAGAGAAGCTTTGCCACTTCCGGGGTGGTATAGCCGAGATCTTCCGCAATGAAGGTGATGT
>JAFUGY010000141.1 GCA_017469115.1 Oscillospiraceae bacterium | reverse complement strand
CTGCAGCCCGGCCAGATCATGCTGCTGGAGAACCTGCGCTTCGCCAAGGGTGAGACCAAAAACGACCCCGCCTTCGCCAAGGCTCTGGCTGACATGGCTGAGGTCTTTGTGTCCGATGCGTTCGGCACCGTGCACAGAGCACATGCCTCCACTGCCGGCGTAGCAGCATACCTCCCCGCATACTCCGGGCTCCTCGTGGCAAAAGAGATCTCCGTCATGGGCAAAGCTCTTGACAACCCCGTCCGTCCCTTCGTTGCCATCCTCGGCGGCGCAAAGGTTTCCGACAAGATTGCTGTCATCAACAACCTCCTCGAGAAAGCTGACACCATCATCATCGGCGGCGGCATGGCTTACACCTTCAAGAAGGCACAGGGCTTTGAAATCGGCACCTCTCTTCTCGAAGCCGACCGTATTGACTATGCCAAGGAAATGATCGCCAAGGCAGAAGAAAAGGGCGTCAAGCTCCTTCTCCCGGTTGACAACTACTGCGCAAAAGAGTTCTCCGCTGATGCAGAGCCCGTTCTCTGCGAAGGCGACATCCCTGCCGACATGATGGGCATGGACATCGGCCCGAAGACGGTTGCTCTCTTCACCGAGGCAGTCAAGGGTGCCGGCACCATCGTCTGGAACGGACCTATGGGCGTTTTCGAGTTTGACAAGTTTGCCAACGGCACCAAGGCCATGGCACAGGCTCTTGCCGATTCCGGCGCAGTCACCATCGTAGGCGGCGGCGACAGTGCAGCAGCTGTTGAAAAGCTCGGCTTTGCCGATAAGATTACCCACATTTCCACCGGCGGCGGCGCTTCTCTCGAGTTCCTCGAAGGCAAAGAGCTTCCGGGCGTAGCCTGCCTGCTCGACGCTTAATTTGATTCGTTTCTCATCCATCGCCCTCTGCGGCGGTGGATGAGGTGTCATATATTTTTAGAATGGAGAAGAACAATGAACAGAAAATATCGTAAAACCGTTATTGCCGGCAACTGGAAGATGAACCAGACGGCTTCCGGCATCAAGCCCTTTATGGAAGAGCTCAAAGCAGAGCTTCCGCAGACCAAGTCCTGTGACATCGTGCTCTGCACACCGGCTGTCATGATCCCCGCCATGATCCGCGGCGGCAAGGAATGCAAAGTTGCTGCCGGCGGCCAGGATGTCTCCAAGTACGAAAAGGGTGCCTACACCGGTGAAGTTTCTGCCGATCAGCTCGCTGACATCGGTGCAAAATACTGCATCGTCGGCCACTCCGAGCGGCGCCAGTATCATCATGAAGATGATATGCTGGTCAACGCCAAGGCAAAGGCCCTGCTCGAAAAGGGCATCATCCCCATCATCTGCGTCGGCGAAAGCCTCGAGCAGCGTGAGATGGATCTGACCATCGAGTACATCACCTACCAGGTCAAGGCAGCTCTCTACGGCATTTCCGCCCAGCAGCTCCGCCACTGCATCATCGCTTACGAACCCATTTGGGCCATCGGAACCGGCAAAACCGCAACGGCTCAGCAGGCACAGGAAGTCTGCGAAGCCATCCGTATTGTCATCCGCAAGATGTACGGTGCCCGCCCGGCCCGTGCCGTCAGCATCCTCTACGGCGGCAGCATGAACGCCAAGAACGCAGCGGAGCTTCTTGCCCAGCCCGATATCGACGGCGGCCTCATCGGCGGCGCTTCCCTCAAACCGGCTGACTTCGCTCAGATCGTGAAGGCAACCACTCAGTAATCAGAGGCTTCTATGACAAATAAAGCTGTTCTTATTATTCTGGACGGTTACGGCATTGCCCCGGCAACTCCGGGCAATGCTATCACAACCGCCAACAAACCCAATCTCGATAAGCTCTTTGCGGAGTATCCCCATTCTCAGCTGATCGCTTCCGGGCTCGACGTCGGTCTCCCCGAAGGCCAGATGGGCAACTCCGAAGTCGGCCACACCAATATTGGGGCCGGCAGAGTTGTCTTCCAGATCCTCCCGAAGATGACCAAAGAGATTGAAGACGGCGATTTCTTCAAAAATCCTGTCTACATCAAGTGCCTGGATGATGCCGTTGCCAACAACAAGCCCCTGCATGTCATGGGCCTGATCTCAACCGGCGGCGTGCACAGCCATCTCAAACATGTGTTCGGCATGCTCGATATGGCAAAGCAGCGCGGCGTGAAGCAGGTTTATGTCCATTGCTTCCTCGACGGGCGTGATGTTCCTCCCACCAGCGGTGCAGGTTTTGTCAAGCAGTTGCATGAGAAGTGCAACGAAGTCGGCAATGCCAAAATCGCCACCATTCAGGGCCGTTTCTGGGGCATGGACCGCGACAAGCGCTGGGATCGCGTGGAAAAAGGCTATAACTGCATTGTCTGCGGCGAAGGCAACCACGATGACGACCCCGTCCACGCTGTCGAAACCAGCTATCAGACGTGGGACGAAGCCGGCGAGAAGTACCTCACCGACGAGTTTATGCTCCCCACCGTCATCGCTCCCGAAGGCGTGATCAACCAGGGCGACAGCGTCGTCTTCATGAACTTCCGCCCCGACCGTGCCCGCGAGATGACCTGGGCTCTCAACCTGCCCGAGTTTGACGGGTTTGAGCGGAAAAAGAAGGTCTATCCTCTCAGCTATGTCTGCACGGCACAGTATGATGAAAACCTCACCCTCCCCATTGCCTATCCGCCCGAGGTGATTGAAAACACCATCGGCGACCTGGTCAGCTCCCTTGGCCTCAAGCAGTTCCGTGTTGCCGAGACCGAGAAGTATGCCCACGTCACCTTCTTCTTCAACGGCGGTGTGGAAAAGCAGTGTGACGGCGAAGAGCGCTGCCTCGTTCCTTCTCCGAAGGAGTTTGCCACTTACGACCTCGTCCCGCAGATGAGCGCGGAAAAGGTTGCCGATAAAGTGGTTGAGGCCATTGCCTCCGACAAGTACGATCTCATCGTCTGCAACTTTGCAAACTGCGACATGGTCGGTCATACCGGCGTCATGGAAGCTGCCGTCAAGGCGGTTGAAACCGTCGATGCCTGCATGGGCAGAATCGTGGAAGAGCTCAAAAACCATCCGGATACGGTTCTTCTCGTCACGGCTGACCACGGCAATGCCGACTGCATGTTTGATGAAACCGGCAAAGTGAACACGGCTCACACCACCAATCCGGTACCGTTCCTCGTCACCAGAAAAGGTGTTTCTCTGGAGAACGGCCGCCTTGCCGATATCTCCCCGACGATTCTTGACATCATGGGCATCGAGCAGCCCAAAGAGATGACGGGGCGCAGCCTGATCGTTAAATAATCTTAGCAAGTGAAATCGGGAAGAGCTTTCTCCTCCCGATTTCTTCCGAATTACAGCATTAAGTATTTTTATAGGAGCATAATGAGCCCTTTAAATGTCATTTCTCTCCTCGGCGGCCTGGCACTCTTCCTTTACGGAATGCGGCTGATGGGGGATTCCCTGAAAGAAAACTCCGGCGCTACCATGAAACTTGTCATGGAAAAGGTGACGGATAACCCGATCAAAGCTTTCTTCCTCGGCGTGCTGGTCACAGCACTCATTCAATCCTCCACGGCGACGATTGTCATCACCTCCGGTCTGGTGGGTGCCGGCGTTCTGACACTGCACCAGTCCCTCGGTGTGATCATCGGGGCCAATGTCGGCACAACGGTTACCGGCCAGATTATCCGCCTTCTGGACCTGAACACCGCCTCCGGAGGCGGCGCGTCCTTCCTGCGGTATCTGCAGCCCTCCACGCTTGCGCCCGTTGCCCTGATTCTCGGCATGGTGCTCATCATGACGGGCTTTTTCAAAAATTCCAAATCCGTCGGCAATATTGCCGTGGGGTTCGGCATCCTCTTCACGGGCCTTATGAATATGACGGGTGCGGTGAAGTCTCTCACCGAGTCCGGCCTGGTGGAAAAGCTCTTCTCCGGCCTCGGAGATAACCCCTTCATCGGCTACCTGACGGGTGCCGGGGTTGCCTTCGCGCTGCAGAGCTCCTCTGCCACCATCGGTATTCTGCAGGCTTTCTCCGCCGGCGGCGTGCTGACGTTTAAAGCCATCTATGCCGTGATCGTCGGCATCTACCTTGGTGACTGCGTCACCACTGCCATCGTCTGTTCCATCGGTGCCCGGCCTGAGGCAAAACGCGTGGGTGTTGTCAACATCCTTTTCAACCTCAGCGAAACGGTTCTGGTGCTGGTCGGGGTTACCATCCTGCATAAGGTCGGCGTTCTTGATTCCATCTGGGATAAAACCGTCAATTCCGGTATGATCGCCAACACCAACACGGTGTTCAATCTGGCCTGTGCCATTTTGCTCTTCCCGATGATCGGCGTCTATGAAACGCTCAGCTGCAAAATCGTCAGAAGCGAGCCGGAAAAGGAAGACCCTTACAAAGAAGTGCTCGAAGGCCTCAACCCGGCTTTCTTCAACACGCCGATGCTCTCCCTTCGCGCCTGCTATGAAGTCCTTTTGACCATGTTCGATGCCGCCAGAAGCAACCTCACCTCCGGCTTTGCGCTTCTCTCTTCCTACCAGGAGCCCACCTACAAAGCGCTCATGGAGGAAGAAGGGGAGATCGACCGCATGACCGACCGCCTCAGCAAATACATGGTCGAGCTCTCACCTCACCTGCATCAGGAGCTCCACGCTTCCATCCTCAATCAGTATTATAAGGTAAACACCGAGTTTGAACGCCTCGGTGACCATGCCGTCAACATTGCAGACGCCGCGGCGAGCCTTGCGAAAAACAATACCACCTTCTCTCCGGACGCCCTGCGTGAAATCGGCATTCTCAAACAGCTGATTGATGACATGCTGGATCATACGCGTACGGCCTTCCAGAAGCGCAGCCTGAAGGAAGCGGAAATCATTGAGCCCCATGTGCGTGTGCTCAACGAGTTTATCAACCAGATGCAGAAAAACCATTTCAAGCGCATGGGCGAGGGCAAATGCTCTCTCTATGCCGACGCTGCCTTCTCCAACCTGATGGGGGACTGCAAGCGTATCGGCGCCATCTGCTCCAATGTCGGCATTGCCACTTTATTGCGTGCTCATCCGGAACTTGCCGACCACGAGCACCTCTATTTTGAAAACATTCAAAACAGCGGCGACGGTACCTTCAACCGCCTCTTCGAGGAGGCCCATAACCAGTATTTCGGCCTTCTCAACGAAGCGGCAGCCGAATAACAAACCATCAAGCCGGCCGCAAGGCCGGTTCTTTGTCGCACAAAACTTCCTTCACAGAAGAAATGGGGAATGGAACGAAAACATGAAAAGAACTGAAATTCTCAAGATCTCTTTTATAAAATCTCTGCCCATTCTGTTCAGCTATCTCTTTATCGGCGCAGCCTATGGCATCTTGATGCAACAGGCAGGGTTCCCCTTGCTGTCTGTGCTGCTTGTGAGCACGTGCGTCTATACAGGCGCATTCCAGTTCGTGCTGACGACTCTGATGGCATCCGGAGCGTCCCTGATCACAATCGCAGTCACCGCTTTTTTCATGAACAGCCGCCAGACCTTTTACGCATTGACTTTCCTGGATGATATCTCAAAGACAGGACGGCGCAAGCTTTTCATGGTCCACTCCCTGACGGACGAAACCTATGCCGTCAATTGCACGCTTGAGCTTCCTCCGGAGGAGAAGCGGGAGGTCATGTTTTATGTCGCTGCTTTCTCCCATGTCTATTGGCTTACCGGCTCGCTGCTCGGTGCCGTTGTTGGGCAGCTGCTTCCATTTTCCACAGACGGGATCGACTTTTGTATGACTGCACTCTTTGTCACGATTTTCCTCGACCAATGGGAGAAGTCGAATCGGCACTTTCCGGCGCTGCTCGGGCTCACGGTAGGAATTGTGTGTCTGCTGATCTTCGGTGAAGGGCAGTTCATGTTGCCTGCCCTGCTTTTGGTCTCGGCTGTGCTTGTCTATGATAACAGCCGCAGAACGAAGGAGGCTGAGAAAGCATGAGTCTCTATGTCGTTCTGGCCATATTGATCTCGGCGCTTGTGACATTTTCGCTTCGTGCCCTCCCATTCCTGCTCTTTTCCGGCAATCGGAAGATGCCGGGCTGGCTCTCGCGTCTCGGTGCTGTGCTGCCCTCGTCTATTATGGCAGTGCTGATTGTCTATTGCCTCAAGGGTGTAAAGTCCGATATAATCGGAACAGGCGTCCCTTCTGCCATTGCCGTGCTCGTCGTCGCACTCAGCTATAAGTGGAGGCACAACACGTTCCTGAGCATCCTTTTCGGGACAGCCGTCTATATGGTGTTGCTCCGGGTTCTGTGAAACAGGGGACGGTTCTCTATTCCGTCCCCTGAATCTGTTTCTTCATTCTCAGGGAATCGCCTTTGAACAAATGGGCATCAGCACTTTTTCGGCGTCTTCCAGGGGCCGGACGTAGCCTTCCAGCAGTTTGGCTTTTACGCGCAGGCCGCGGGATTTGGTGTTGATGAAGATTCTGCATTTTTCTCTGCCGTTTTTGGCTTCCTGAATCAGGTTCAAAGCGGCGGAATTGCCGTCGAAAGCCAGAAGGGCAGAGGGCATGCGTTTAAAGATTTCATAGGCGAAGCTTTTGTAAAGCCCCATGCCGGAGCTCTCGATGGAAATCACAATGCCGACGCCGGCTTCCCGCAGTTTTTTTCGCTCTGCCCGGGAGATCCTGTTCGGAATTATTGCAAAAACACGGAACCTGTTTTGTGCCTGCCGGGCAAGATAGCCCTCCTGCCCGGTGAGGGTATGGCCGACGACGAAGAAGACTTTCTCCGGATCGGCAGCCCGGAGAAGGCGATCGATCATTTCCCTGTCTTCCTGCCGGACGGTGGTGCGATGCTGGCTGTTGTTGAAGCTTCCGCCGGCCAGAATGATCGGAAAGCCATCCGCCGGCAGGGGAGCCATCAGATCGCCCAGGGCTTCCTGCGCATCCATTTTTCCAGAATCATGCCAAAGATTGTCCGGCTTTTCCGTCTCCTCGCTGAGTCTCCGTTGATAATAAGCCTCCACATCACCGCCGGAAAACCGGGACTGAAAGGCTTCCTGCTTTTCCCGGAAGATCTGCAGGCTTTCGGTATAAATCCGGTCATCGGCTTCTTTCATCCGGCGGAGATCTTCATAGGTCAGGCCGAGAAGCTTTTCCAGGCTGAGTTCCTCATCGATAGAATTCGTGCCGTAAAGCGCGCACCCGTCGGTGCCCTGAACGCAGTTTACCCCGGCGGTCAGATACTGGCGGAGAGGATGCCTGTCCAGCGCGCTGAGATTGTTGAGACGGACATTGGAGGTGATCTGAAACTCCAATGTGATGTTGTTCTGCCGGATCTCCTCCAGCAGCTTTTTTCCTTTGGAGGAATTCAGATCGCAGGTATAGAGCCCGTGGCCGATCCGCACCGTGGGGAAGGCCTGCCCGGGCTGCAGCGCTTCTTCAATGCAGAGGATGCTGTTGGCCACATTGTCCGGAAGGCTGTCATTTTCACCGGCATGGATGCGTATGACGAAGCCGGGATGGATGGCGGCGATGGCCGCGAGTTCCCGGAGAAGCCCTCGCAGTTCCAGAATATCGTTGATTTCTTCACCGATAATGTCACTCCCGGCGACGTAAGGATCTCCCGCAATGGCACGCAGGCACTGCAGGTTGTCGGCAATATAATCGCCCTGGGTTACATGATCGCGGACGATCGTCAGCGGGATTCGCCGGATGCCGGCCAGAAAGCGGATGACGACGCCCGTTTCCCGCGTGACGGACGGCATGATCTCATGGATCTGTCTCAGGCGGGCGGCAAACTCACCCGGGTTCAGGAGGGCGGTGTCGGTGATCTCCACATAAGAGATGCCGTGCTTCTGATATTCCCGGGCAATCCAGAGCAGCAGATCCTGATAGAGGGTGTTGCCGCGATAACGGTCATCCTGTTTGTCAAGGAGAATCCGCTGCATCAGATGGCGGACTTCCCGGTCCGGGATGGCTTCGGTGTTGATGCCGGGAAAAGGCTTTTCACTGGCTTTTCCTTTGGTGAAGACATACCGGTAGAGATAGGTTTTTTCCAGATTGGCAAAAACAGCATGCCCGTCTATCGGGATGGTCAGGGAGTTGCGGATGCGGACGATGTTGAAAGCGGCCTGTTCCGGATTACCCAGAATCAGATCGGCGAAGTTGATAAACGTGTAGTCGTCAATTCTCCGCTCTCTGTGGCGGCCGGTGAGCGTGAGGTCATGCAGTTCCGCTTCCGCCGTTCTGCGCCTCTGTTCCAGCCCCGCAGTCTGGTCAGGCGTGCACCGGAGCCCCAGCTTTTTGATGTAGTAATAAGGATAGCGGATCTGATGGATCAGCCCCAGCGCGATCAGAACGTCCGGCGGCAGGATCCCGTTCATATGGGTGTGCAGATCCGTGCGGAATTTGCAGTCGCTGCGGATATAGGTTTTGACGATGGTTTTTTCGATCCCCAGGCGGTAATCCTTGGTCTGGCTCATGAGGGTTTTGGAGATGGCGGGCACGGAGGCTTTCAGCTCCACAGTTCCGTCAGGATAGATGTTGGCCACTTTTGTGTTCCCGAGGCGGAAGATATACATTCTGCGGTTCTCTCCGTCAAAATAGGACGGGATTTCCCCTCGGATGACCAGAAGGCCGTTCTCATCTTCCGATGTCTGCAGCTCACAGAGCCTTGCAAGATTGCGAATCAGGTTGCCGGTGTGATGGTTCGGGGTGCGAATCACGTGGAAGAGGCGCTCTCCCTCCAGAAAGAGATCGACAACGATATCCTTCTCCCGATCCAGAAAAAATTGTTGAAAAAAGATCATCTCAAAGCCTCCGATTGTTCAAAAAAACCCCTCCGAAAGGGAGGGGTAAAGAGAATTGCCGATAAAAATCAGAATGCCTTCTTGCCGGGGTAAACAGGCATGCCGAGCTCTTCTTCGATGCGGAGCAGCTGGTTGTACTTGGCAACGCGTTCGCTTCTGGAAGGAGCACCGGTCTTGATCTGGCAGGTGTTGAGAGCAACTGCGAGGTCAGCAATGGTGGTGTCCTCGGTCTCGCCGGAGCGGTGAGAGGTGACAGCGGTGTAGCCGGCCTTGTGAGCCATCTTGATGGCTTCGAGGGTCTCGGAGATGGAGCCGATCTGATTGAGTTTGATGAGGATGGAGTTGCCGCAGCCGAGGGAGATGCCCTTTGCAAGGCGCTCGGTGTTGGTGACAAACAGATCGTCGCCGACGAGCTGGATCTTGCCGCCGAGGCGCTCGGTCATAAGCTTCCAGCCTTCCCAGTCTTCCTCATCGAGGCCGTCTTCGATGGAGGCGATGGGGTACTTCTCAACGAGGGATTCCCAGTGCTGAATCAGAGTCTCAGAAGTGAACTCTCTGCCGGTCTTGGGCTGATGATAGAAGCCCTTGCCCTTTTCGCTCTTCCACTCGGAAGCAGCAGCGTCCATAGCCAGGACAAAGTCCTCACCGGGCTTGTAGCCGGCATCTTCAATGGCCTTGAGGATATGCTCGATAGCGTCTTCATCGCTCTTGAGGTCAGGAGCAAAGCCGCCTTCATCGCCGACAGCCGTGGTGTTGCCTTCGGACTTGAGGAGCTTCTGGAGGGAGTGGAACACTTCGGTGCACCAGCGCAGAGCTTCACGGAAGGAAGGAGCGCCGACAGGCATAATCATGAATTCCTGGGTGTCAACGGAGTTGGAAGCATGTGCGCCGCCGTTGAGGATGTTCATCATCGGAACGGGCAGACGGTTTGCATTCACGCCGCCGAGGAAACGGTAAAGAGGAATCTGGAGGGACTGTGCTGCAGCCTTTGCAGCGGCGATGGAAACGGCCAGAATGGCGTTTGCACCGAGGTTGGACTTATCTTTGGTTCCGTCAGCTGCGAGCATGGCAGCGTCAACAGCATAGGTGTTGCATGCATCGATGCCGATCACGGCGTCTGCAATAACGGTGTTTACATTGTTAACTGCCTTGGATACGCCTTTGCCGCCGAAACGGGTCTTGTCACCGTCACGGAGCTCAAGAGCTTCAAATTCACCGGTGGAAGCACCGCTCGGTGCTGCACCGCGGCCGATGGTGCCGTCTTCAAGGACGACTTCTGCTTCAACAGTAGGATTGCCTCTGGAGTCGATAATTTCTCTGCCGATTACGTCTACAATTGTAGTGTACATTCTGGATTACTCCTTTTTCAAATTAGTCGGAAAAGAACTCCTTTTCACAACTTTGTAATAATAGCATTTCTTTCTGTAGATGTCAAGGAATCCGGCACTTTTTTCTGATTTTTTGTTCACAGAAACTGCTTCCGATCCGGAATCGATCAGAGTTTCTGAAAATTCGTGTTGATTTCTTGCCGGCAGTTCTTTATAATCAGGCTGTATTCATTTATTCTCTATAAAAGGACAGGCAAATGATAGATAAACTCATCGAGGTGGAACGGATTGAGGATGTGATCAACGTCTTCGGTTCTTTCGACCAGAATTTAAGAATTCTGGAAGCGGAGCTCGGCGTCAAGGTTCTTGACAGGGAAAATGCTCTCCACGTCTGCGGGGAGGCCGAGGATGTGATGCTCGCCGAAAAGGCGATTGACGGGCTTCTCACCCTTGCTTCCAAGGGGGAGACGATTAACGACCAGAATGTGCGTTATGTGCT
>JAFUGY010000140.1 GCA_017469115.1 Oscillospiraceae bacterium | reverse complement strand
CGCAGCATGCGATCCATCTGCCGAAAGAGGCAGGGACAACGCAGTTCCGCAATGAGTACATCACTTTGAACGACATCATCCAGTCAAACGAATAGAGGCTCTGCTATGGCAAAGAAAGAATTGAAAATGCGGGCGGTCGTTGCGCCGACAGAGACGGTGATCGTTTCAGCATACGATAAAGACGGCAAGGCTGATGCCTGCACCCTAGCTTTTTATATGGTGAGCAGCCATGTTCCGCCCTGTGTGACCATTGGGATCAACGCTACACAGAAGCGGAAAACCCTGAAAGATATGCTTGAAACAAAGGCGTTTGTTCTCGGATTCCCCAGCGTCAGCCAAGTTAAAGAGGCAGACTATCTCGGCGTGGAATCCGGATATCAGACGGATAAGCTGGCGAATATTGGATTCACTACAAGCCCGGCAGAGACGGTCTATGCTCCGATCATCAATGAGCTGGCCCTGTCACTGGAATGCGAGGTTATCCGTACCGTTACAGTCGGCAGCCATATGCAGGTTACCGGTGAAGTAAAGCGTATCATTGCAGACGAGTCCATCCTGAATGAGAGAGGAAGGGTCGTCCTCGAAAAGCTTCAGCCCATCATATATGATGAAGAAGCCGGACGTTATCTGAGTGTCGGGGAAAAAGTGGCAGATGCCTTCAGAAGCGGCATTGAGCTGAAAAGAACATTGGAGGCTGAAAAACATGGCTAAGAAGATTGTTGCAGTGAATGCGGGACCGAGAAAAGGCTGGAATACGGATACGCTGATCGATGAGGCGATCAAAGGTGCTGAATCCGCCGGAGCCGAGGTTCAGAAGTTTGATCTTTTCCGGCTGGAGAAATACACGGGATGTGTCTCCTGCTTCGGATGCAAAAAGGAGAAAAACAAAGGCCATTGCGTCTGCAGAGATGGGTTGACTCCGGTGCTTGACGCCATCCGGGAGGCGGATGGCCTTATTATCGGGTCTCCCAATTACCTGGGTGAGTTGACGGCCTCCTTCAGGGCATTGTATGAAAGACTTGTTTTTCAGAATCTCACATACAGCATGGATCCAATGTGCTGCAATGAAAACATGATACCGGTATTGCTGATCATGACAAGCAATGCACCTGATTCTGCTTATCAGCCCCTGCTAAAGAACTATCAGCAGACTTTTAATCGTTTTGTCGGGCCGACAGAGGTTTTTGTCAGCGGCGATACGCTCCAGATAAAAGACTACAGCAAAACGGACTGGCCGTGGTATTTCGATGCGGAGGCCAAACAAAAACGACATGAAACAGTCTTCCCGAGAGAGCGAGAGAAGGCGTTTGAGTTAGGAACGGCAATAGCGAAAAAACTGTAAGACGCGTTTCAGAAATGGTTTTACATATAAAAAGTGAGGATCCCTGCATTTTATGCCGTCATCCATCGCCCTGGGATGCAATGGGTATGAAGCATATATGCAGCAGATCCTCACTCCATACAGGGTTTGAGTTGTAACCGAAAATCACAGTTTTTGCTTACAGGAACCGCCAGAATCAAGCAAAACCGAGCGGAAAACGCAAAGCCATCTCAGTTTTCACGGGTGTTTTCGGAAGTGCCTGGCGGTCTCCGAAGAGATAATCACGGACAAGTGAGATGCGGAAAACCCTGGAAAATCAACGTTTCCGGGGTTTTTTCTTTCCAAAATCCTTTTGATTTGTTTTGACAAAATCTGACGAAATCTGACTGAAAATAATACGAAGGGAAAGAATACGATTTCAACTTCTCCCATGTTTGGCTGAATGTAAAGACGGAATTCTCGTTTGAGGAGCACGAGGAGCTGGTACACTGGCATGTCCGTCAGGAGAACCGGGACGCCGTGATGGACACGGAAGTGTACTGCCGAAAATCGGATATGCTTCTTGTCAATTATGAAGCGCCGGACGGAACGAAGAAGCATAATCGGCTCTGGAACGGCGG
>JAFUGY010000139.1 GCA_017469115.1 Oscillospiraceae bacterium | reverse complement strand
ACAAAGGTGCGCATACAGACGCGTATTGGATATACGGTACTGTCTGCAGTCTTCGGTCGGATTATGAGCTTTTCCCCGGAGGAAGAGAAAATGTTTTCCGATCATATTATTGGGTTGATTCTTCCCTTTATTCAGGCGGTTGAAACAATTGTGAATTCCGGCCTTGGTGTTGCTCTTTACGTGATGCAGTGCCTTGTGGTTCTGAATGTGATCCACATTTGCGATCCATCGAACAGCCATGTCATCTTTTTAGTAATTGGTGCCGAAGTTCTTATATCACTGCTTTTGCAACGTGTAATTTTCAAAAATACGCTGCGCAGTCGGGAAGCGGAGACTCGTATGGCAGCAGCCAGACGCGAGATATTGGATAATCTGGAAGCCATCCGGGGCAGCGCAATAGAGGAAAAAATCTACTATCGCTTTGCCATAGCCTACGACGATTGCATGCGCGTAAAACTGAAAATTCAGAACAGCAATCAGTGGATAACGGTAATTGGCACCCTGATTACCGGGGTCGGTACAGTGCTGATTTTTGCCAGGGTTGCTTACACAAAGATGACGGATCTTGGCACAGTGTCTGCAATTGTTGCCTCCTTCTCTCTCCTGGCAAGCTATTTGAACTGTCTTGTACTCGCCGGATCCGAAATAGCCGGGAGTGTACCGCATTTTCGCTTTGCGGATGCGATCCTGAAAACACCGGTGGAAAACCAGGAAGCTGGCGGAGCAGAGCATGAAATATCCGGAGCGATTGAATTAAAAAATGTGAGCTTTGCCTATGGAGAAGATGCAAACCCTGTGATCCGTGGCCTTGATCTCACCATCAGCCCCGGGGAATATGTTGGTATTGTCGGGACGTCGGGCTGTGGCAAAAGCACACTGATGCGCCTGATGCTCGGGTTCCTCTCCCCAACGGAAGGGAGCATCAGCTATGACGGTATTGAGCTGGAACAGTATAATCTGAAAACGTTGCGGCGGCAGTTTGGCGTGGTGCTGCAGGATGCCGCTGTTGTTACCGGAAGCATTCGCAGGAACATTGGTCTTTCGGATGATGCGGATATGGATCAGGTAGTAGAAGCGGCAAAAAGTGCTGCCATCTATGAAGAGATTGAGGCAATGCCGATGAAATTTGAAACACACCTTTCCAGTGAGGCAGAAGTAGTTTCCGGCGGGCAGAGGCAGAGAATCGTGTTGGCAAGAGCACTGATGCACAAGCCGAAAATTCTCTTTCTGGATGAAGCAACGTCCGCCATGGATAATATCTCTCAAAAAGCAGTAAAAGAGAATATGGATGCCTTGGGGATTACAAGAATCTCTGTTGCCCACAGGCTCTCAACGATTATTGACTGCGATAGAATCCTGGTGATGGACCAGGGAGAAATCGTAGAACAAGGGACTTTCCAGGAATTGATGGAAAGAAACGGGTTATTTGCCAGAATGGCAAAGCGGAATCTGACATAAGACTCCGTCATCGGGAAAACAGGAAAATTATGGGACACAGGAGCTGAGAAGATATGAACAATGATTCGTTTAATCCATTCTTATTTGCATATCAAATGAGGCAAATGCAGCAGCGCATGCCGGCAATGCCTTGGCCTTGTGTTCAAAAGGCATCTTTCTCTGCCGGGCAGGTCACAAAGAATTCCCAACCGAAAAAAGAAGCTGCTGCTCCAATTTCTGCTCCCTCTTCCCCGCTGAATCAGCAAAAAACAACAACGCAGGCCACTTCTGCACGGCATTTTGCTGACAGAACATATTCTGCTGACGCAATTTCAGCCGGGGATCTGGAGAGAATTGTGAATCTCTGCGGGACGAATAACATCGAGGAAATCTACGATGTGACGAGTATGCAGACGATGATGATCCGTCGCATGCGAAAGATAAGGGACAGCTATGTCCTCCAGTTTATGATCCGAACAAAGCTGAAAATGGATCCGATCATCTTCCGCGAACAGGTGGATGAAGCCTGTGAGAAACTGGATAATCTTCGTTCAGTCTATATCTATCGGGATATGGACAAACCCTATCGTGTAGTCTTGAAAAATCGCACGGCTGATGTGGGATTTATTGATCTTTCCGATCAGCTTGACGGTGCTTCACCGGAAAAACTGTCTGAAAAACTGGAAGAGCTGATGGAAGCAGACCGGCGCAATGGCTTTGACCTCGAAAGAAATTCTCTTTTGCGGATTATGATTTATAAGCTTGACAGGGATGATACCTACGCGCTTCTGTTTTCCCAGCCTCATGTCAACAGTGACGGAATCAGTGTCTCCATGCTGATTCGGGATGTGTTTATTGCCTATGGGCTGAAAATGAGTCAGGGGATTGCCCTGCCGATTGAAAACTCCTCCTTCAAAGAATATGCGGAATACTTGAAATCCATTGACAAGGAAAAAGAACTTGCTTACTGGAAGGCTTATCTGGATGGATTTGGCAAGGAGATCTGCCTGCCGGGGTATGTGCCGAATAATCTGGATTACGAGTTGAATCTGCTGTTTCAGCCCTTTAAAGAGGACACCGTTAAAGCGCTGAGAGGGCTGCAGAAAACCTGCAAGGCCACCTTTGCCACGATCATCCAGGCGGTCTGGGCAATTCTGCTGGCAAGGCTTGCAAAATCGGAAGATGTGATCTTCGGTTCTGTGACAGCCGGGAGAGACAGCGCTGTTGCCAACAGCATGCAGATTTCCGGTGGATTCATCAATACGCTTCTCCTTCGCAGCCGCTTGGAGGATAGCACGCCGTTTGTCGAAGCAGTGCAAAAGCTGCAGGATGACTATCAGCATGCCATGGAATATTCCCACTGTTCTCCGGAGGAAATACGAGGCAGCATCCACAGGAAAGATGCACTAATTAATCATATCCTGAATTTCCATAATTATAACAGCGGAAAACGTGGCGGATCTTCCTCGGCTCAGCCGCAGCTTCCGGGGGTGGAAATTCTGGGTATGGATGTTTATGACAATCTATCCTATGACCTTGCCTTATATTTCAAAGAAAACGATGTGGGGCAATACGGTTGTACCTT
>JAFUGY010000014.1 GCA_017469115.1 Oscillospiraceae bacterium | reverse complement strand
GGTTAAGCAGATCAATAAGTCCAACGTGTCTATTTTTGATGTACTCATTAAGGCTGGACACATGAGGATGGTAAAACGTGATAATAACTGGCAGCTGCACAACACCCGGGCCAAGGATCTTGCCCTGCTTGGAGCAATGGGTTTTGTCCCCGAGGAATCCTACCCGCTATGAGTCAAATCTTTGCTCATATGTACAAAAACATCAATGACTGTGCCTAGTAGAAAAGCCGAGAGGATTTGAGCCGGAAAGATTGCTTTCTACCAGGGATGGCGGGATAGAAGGGAAAGAGAAATATGCTGAGTGTAAATGATTTGTCTATACAGTTTGGCACATCAGTGCTGTTTTCGAAAGTGGATCTTCAGTTCACAAGTGGAAATTGTTACGGAATTATCGGAGCGAACGGCGCAGGAAAATCAACCTTTGTCCGTATTCTTTCAGGCGAACTGGAACCGACCTCCGGAAGCGTTACGATTGATCCGAAATGCAGAATATCGGTTCTAAAACAGAACCAGAATCTCTACGATGACTGCCGCGTGATTGACACGGTTATCATGGGAAATGAGAGGCTCTGGCAGTGCGGAAAAGAAAAAGATGCCATTTATGAAAAGCCGGATTTCAATGATGAAGACGGTGTAAGGGCTGCAGAACTGGAAGAGGAGTATGCAGAGCTCGGCGGCTGGGAAGCAGAAAGCGATGCAGGGCGCATTCTGAAAGGTCTCGGGATTGAAACAGAACAGCATGAGATGATGATGGCAGAAATCGATCCGAGACTGAAGGTAAAGGTGTTGCTGGCCCAAGCCCTTTTCGGCCATCCGGATATTATTCTGCTGGATGAACCGACAAACAATCTTGATCTGAACAGTGTCGTCTGGCTGGAGAACTTCCTGATGGATTATGAGGGAACCGTGTTGGTAGTCAGCCATGACCGATACTTTCTCAATAACATCTGCACGCACATTGTGGATATCGACTACGGGAAGATCAAGCTTTATGTGGGAAACTATGACTTCTGGTATGAATCAAGCCAGTTGATCCAGAAGCTGGTGAAAGATCAGAACAAAAAGGCAGAGCAGAAAATTGCCGAACTGCAGATGTTTATTGCACGCTTTTCTGCAAACCGGTCCAAATCGAGGCAGGCAACTTCCCGGAGAAAGCTGCTGGATAAAATTACGGTAGAGGAATTGCCGGCTTCCAGCAGAAGATATCCCTGGGTGGGCTTCAAAGCAGACAGGGAACCGGGGAAAGACCGGCTTTTTGTGACAGATGTATCCAAAACGGTGGACGGAGTTAAACTCCTGGATCACATCAACTTCATTGTCGGGAAAGAGGACAAGATTGCAATCATCGGGAAAAATGAGCTTGCCGTTACGATGTTGTTCAGGATTCTGATGGGAGAGGAAGAGCCGGATACCGGAAGCGTGAAGTGGGGAGCATCGATTGAGAATGCTTACTTCCCAAAAGATAACAGCAGCTTCTTTGACGGAAGGGAAGAAGATCTGATCGACTGGATGAGACAGTTTTCCACGGATAAGAGGGAAAGTTATTTGAGGACTTTTCTGGGAAGAATGCTGTTTTCGGGAGACGATGTGTATAAGCCGGTGAAGGTGCTGTCCGGCGGGGAGCGTGTGAGGTGTATGATCAGTAAAATGATGCTCTCCGGCGCCAACTTTCTTGTACTCGATCAACCGACGAACCATCTGGACCTGGAGAGCATAGCGGCACTGAATAACGGTCTGGAGGCATTTAAACACAATGTGATCTTCTCCTGCCACGACCACCAATTGACCCAAACTGTGGCCAACAGAATTATCGAACTGACAGAAGACGGGATGATTGATCGCAGATGTACCTACGATGAGTATATGAATTTGATAAGCAATGAGTAATCACAAATCAGCACTCACGGTCGGCGCGCGGGGCCGGCAATCCAATAGACCGCTGCGATGGAAGATTTTGATAGGCTGAAAAAAGAAACGACGGTTTTGCAAAACGGGAAGTTTGACAAAACCATCGTTTCTTTTTGTTATGTCGGACGGTTGACCCAGCTGACTCGACCGGGAGTCGGAGGAGACTCATAAAAGCGGGCGGTACGATCGCGCTGCGTATCATTCCATTTATCAAAGCCTTCGGGAGCAATATGCGGGCCGTAAGAGCAATCTTTAAAGCGGCATAAGCCATAGTCACGCCAGGGCCTTGCCAGGAAAATACTGCCCGGAGTGACACCCGCGGCACAGGTGAAGTTACAATGGGAGAAGAGAAATCCTTCTTCCTGCGAGAGGCTGTGAGCGGGAGCTGCCGCATACCCGATATCCCGAGCATCGCAAAGGGAACGGATTTCACAGGAATCAAACACGGCCTCCCCACAGCCAAAAATAAAGTCAACCGTGCCTTCAATGTGACAGCGAGAAAAGTGTTGACGGAGCAGTCCGGGCTGCCGAAGCTCATCGGGAAGAAATCCATTATAGCGTTCGATCAGATCCGGCGGAAGAGGGCCGAGGAAGAGCGTATCCTGTGTGGAGGAGAGGGTGCAGTCATGCATTTGAAACGCGTCTCCGCAGACACTGAGTGCTACTTCCTGTCCCTTTTTCTCGGGAGAGAGGGCATCATTCACAACCGAAAGATGCTCCATTACAACACCGTCGGCACAGACGGCAAGCGTCCAGGTACGGAATGTGTTATAGTCTCTGCCGAGACTGTCTTTTTTTAAAGCATAATCGTCAAAGACAAAAACTGTCTCCTCCCGGCCGGAGCCGACAAGGTGCAGGCCGGGGGTACGGATTACTGCTTTTTCACGCCAGATACCGGCAGGAAAACGGATTTCGGCACCGGCGGGTGCCGAATCAAACAGGTGCTGGAGGGAGTCTCCCGGGTGGGCAGTTAGAATTTCACGCATATACTGTACCAGCTTTCATATGGAAAGATTGTTTTACGTCGTAATGAGTGCATTACAAGCTGCTCGCGGGACAACACTTAACCTCGATTTTGGTGCTCTGTTGCGAGCTTAATGAAATAAATGAGTTCAGTAACTCTTAATAATTCCTGATATGTTATAGCAAAAGAGGAGAAAGAAATCAACGGTTAAATTTTTTGTGCAACTTTGCTTTTTTTCTTGACTTTTGGAGTATATCATTTTAAACTATTTATGAACTATTGATGAAGCAGGGGAGCCGGATGAAACAGAGGCAAATGAGTTTTCAGCAATACCGGAATTTGGACCTGTTTCTGTTCTGTATCATGCTTGCCGTCAGCGAGACACTGATTGTGGTAGCAGGAAGAAAATGGTTTCCGGGACAGCTATATACAGCATCGGTTACGGCAGCCGTCACGGCCATCGTGATGATGCGATGGAACGGCTGGGCGGGAATTCATGCGATGGCAGGCGGATTGATTTTCTGCCTTGCGGGCGGAGGGACCGGCAGACAGTTTCTGATTTACATGATCGGGAACGAAGCTGCTTTAGGCGCATTGCTGCTTTTGAGGCTTTGCGGGAAGAACAGAATCAGAGAAGAGAAGCTGATGACACTGCTGTTTGCGCTGAGTGTACAGTTGCTGATGCAGCTCGGAAGAGGAGCAGTGGCACTGGTATTCGGCGCTTCGGTGAAAACCTGTTGGAATTTTTTTACGACGGATGCTCTTTCGGATGTGTTTACGATGGTAATCGTGTGGATTGCCAGCCGCCTCGACGGTGTATTCGAGGACCAGAAATCGTATCTTCTCCGAGTGCATGAACAAATGGAGAGAGAAAAGGGAGGATTTTGATGAAAGCAAATGCGGCTGACTTCCTCGTTTACGATGAAGCCACAAAAACTTATCATGAAAGCCCGGAACAGGCAGTGCGTGATGACGTAGAAAAGCATTACTGGCTGCATGTCGGACGCACCATCGTGAAAGACTGGCGGTTGTATCTGATGCTGCTGCCGATGTTGCTCGTCTTCCTGTTCTGGCGGTACTTCCCGATGTATGAACTGCTGGGATGCTTTAAGGTGGCAGACAACGTGCTGCCGGTCTCGCAGCAGCTGTTTTCAGGGTTCTACAATTTCAAGTTGCTGCTCAGCGGAAAAGACACGCTTTCGATTGAGTTCTGGCGGGCACTGCGCAATACGTTTGTGCTGAGCTTTTACGGGCTCTGCTTCGGATTCCCCATGCCGATTATTCTGGCTCTGTTCTTTAACGAAGTGCGGTCGAACATTGCAAGAAGCATATACCAGGTGCTGACCTATTTGCCAAAATTCATGTCTACCGTCGTTATGACGTCCCTTGTCATGATGCTGGTTAAACAAGGCGCACAGACATCGAACATGGGCATTGTGTCACAGGCGCTGGCTGCACTCGGGCTTGTGCCGAGAGAGGTTGCAAACGCCGGACTTTTGAATCAGCCTGGGTTCTTCCGCGCGATTTATATTATCAGCGGAATCTGGGAGAGTGCCGGATATGACAGCATTGTGTTCTTTGCAGCAATTATTGCCATCTCGCCGACAAGCTACGAAGCGGCACAGATTGACGGTGCAGGGAAATGGGCTCAGATGCGCTATGTGGTACTGCCGAGCATCCTTTCCACTATTGTGATTATGCTGATCACCAGAATCGGCTCTCTGTTGAACATCGGTTATGAAAAGGTCCTCTTGCTTTACAATTCCAACACGTTTGTAACGGCAGATGTGGTTTCGACCTTTGCAAACCGCTACGGCCTGGAAGGCGCGGCGAAAGGCATTGCCTCAGCTGCTGAAATGATGAACAATGTGATCGGGATGCTGCTGGTTATCGGAGCAAACACGATTGCACGCAAGGCATCGGATACGTCGCTTTACTGAGAAAGACAGGAGGGCATTATGAAGAGAAAATTAGAAGCATCCGAGCTGATTTTCAAAATTATCAGCTACACTTTGCTCACGGTTTTTGCGCTTGCATGCCTGTATCCTTTCGTTTATGCGGTTTCGGCATCGATCAGCGGAGCGCATGAGGTGGACTACAACGAGATTATCCTGCTGCCGAAGAATATCCAGTTTGACGCATTCAAGAAGATGTTCAACGACAATATGTTCTGGAATGCCTATTCCAACACGCTGTTCCTTACGCTGTACGGAACCATCTGGGCTCTGGGATACTCGATTCTGGGTGCGTATGCACTTTCCAAGAAACGGCTGCTGTTCCGGAAAATCTTCAACTTCTTTCTTGTTTTCACCATGTGGTTTTCGGCGGGCATTGTACCGCAGTATCTGAATTATCTGCAGACGAAGACGGTTTTCAACAGTGTCGGCATAATGGACGACAAATGGCTGGTGGTTATTGCAATGGGTATGGCCGCCATGAACATCATCCTGCTGCGTAATGCGTTTGAAGGAGTACCCTCGGAAATTGAGGAAGCTGCGATTGTCGACGGAGCGACGGAATTTCAGGTTCTGAGCACGGTATATATTCCGATGAGCAAATCAACCATTGCAACGGTAGCGCTGTTCTTTGCCATTTCGAGATGGAACGGTTACTTCTGGGCAAGGCAGATGATTTCGAACAGTTTTGAGAAGCCACTTCAGGTATTTATCCGTGAATTGCTGGAACAGTACAGGGATGCGGAGTTTATTGCAGGATGGAATGAGGTTTATGCTTCCGACTCCATCATTTATGCATTGATTGTGTGCTCGATTGTTCCGATCCTGATTATTTATCCGTTTATACAGAAATACTTTGCAAAAGGAACAAACGTCGGAGGCGTGAAGGAATAATTTCGAGAACCTCATCCGTCTCACCGCTTGCGGGGGACGCGGTGAGCCACCTTCCCCGCAGGGGAAGGCTTATAAGGTTGGTACGGGAAAGCCCGTTCAACATAGATTCGGAAATGAAAATATTTTAAGGAGGAAACAATGAAAAAGGCAAAAACAATGCTGGCGATGCTGCTTGTGATGTGCATGACAGTATCCCTGCTGGTGGGCTTCAGCGCATCGGCAGATTACGGCGAACTGAGCTATGCAGACGGAACGGTTCTGCGCATGGCAACCGGCTATAACAGCGCAAAGACGGGCCTGTTCTTCGATGCAGAGACGGCAGGCGCAGGGATTACGCTGGCAGACGGCAAGACCTACAACTCCGGCGACCTGAAGCCGACCTGGGTTGAGGTGCAGAATGTGCTGGGCGTGGTATTTGAGAACAAATATCAGGGCAATGCCGCATCCGCTGAGTTTGACTACTGGAAAGAACAGCTCAAAGAAGTGGATATGCTGAGCGGAACTGCCGCAAAGCTGAGCGAGTACGGCGAGAGCGGATCGATTGTTAACATTGCAGAATATCTGGATCAGATGCCGAACTTCAAGGCCTATCTGGAAGCAAACCCGATCGTACGGCTTTCCATCACCGGCAATGTTGACACGGGTGCTATCTACTTCTCCCCTTACTTTGACGGTGTAAACGACATTGAGCGTATGCCGCTCATGAGAGTTGACTGGGTCAGCAAATTGCTGGACGGTGAAGGCGCATTTGCGGCCGATGCATGCAATGCACTTGCACCCGCTGCTTATGAACCCTACATGCCGACGGAAGGCAGTGTGGATGTTGATGTTGTGACGCTTGACGGAACTGCTGTTGAAACCATCAGCAAGAATTATGATGCAGCAGGAAACATTGTGGCTGTGATGAATGATGCACTGGCAGCAGGAACGGTTGACGGTGTTGCTGCCGTGAATATGCTGAGAGATTACATTGACGCAGCATACGACGGATATTACGGAACAGAGCGTTCCAACCTCTTTGTCGGCCAGAATGCAGCATGGGATGCCGATGAACTGGTTGCCCTTTTAAGATGTGTGGTTGCAAACCCGCAGACTCTCAACGGCACGGACAAGGTGCAGGGCCTCTTCACCCGTGAGGATAACAACAACCAGCGCCGCGTCGATATGTTCCGCTTTGCAGGACATCTGTTCGGTATCCGCGGTCTGGAATCCCGCCAGGATTACCTCTACGTCGGAACGGACGGAATGCTCCACGATGCAAGATCGGAAGCAGAGACGTATGTTGCACTCGATCGTATGCATGACATGGCAGTGGAAGGTCTGATCTCCACGGCATTTGTCAACAAAGAAGAAGAGAGCACCAAGACTTATCTGGAAAATGACCTCGGCTTTATGCATTACGACTATAACCAGACGCAGACCATCTACAACGAGACGGTGCTGGACAAGGCAGCCGGCGAGAAGTATATGGCTGTGATGGTGCCGGTGGCACGCTGGTATGACGGAACGGATGACAACGGCGTTTACATGAGATTTACCGAATCCTGGCGCTCCGTGAAAACGGACGGCTGGGGAATCTCGGTTCCCGGTGTGGACGGAAATCCCGATAAGCTGAACGCAGCACTTGCCCTGATTGACTTTGCATACAGCCCGGAGGGCATGATTCTGATGTCTTACGGCCCGGATGCATTCATTAAGACGAATGACGACGGAAGCTATGTCACCTTCAGCTTCAACGGAACGGAGATGCCGGAGATTGCCGACGTAACACGCGAAGAGCTGTGGGCAAAGGCGAACGGAAACTACACCAACTATGCACGCTTCTATCTCGGCTCGACTTTGAGCTTTGCCAAGAGCCAGGCATTTGAATTCCAGTGCACCACCGATGCAGGACGCGAAGGCGCAGGCCATATCTCCACAGCAATCGGCCTCGGCACCATTAAGCATCCGGAACTGGCCATCACGGAGAATCCGTGGTACACATCCATCCCGACGGTGCTGCCCACCACGAAGGCGGACAATGACCTGCTCAACACCTATACGGATCTGACGAATCAGTTCAGCCAGCAGAAGGGCGACGATAAAGTCAACGTTCTGGTGGATGTGATTGCATCCGGATTGACCTTTGAAGGATTCTCTTCTCCGGAAGAAGCAGCGGGAACGGTTGCCGATACCTGGAGTGACATTGCCTATCTTGACGTGAAAGAATGGGCATGGGAAGATCTGCAGGATTATTACGCATCCTTGGGTTAATTCAGTACGCACGGATGATGATCTTGTTCCACGCTACCGGGTACGGTGCGCCGCGCCGAGGGGTTTGGAATCACATAACAGAATTATAATTAGCAAATATCGACCTTAAAAATTAGCAAATATTTACCTTTGATATTCCGGAAAGAGCTTTTTAAAGCTCTTTCCGGGAACCAAGAGAACCATGGTTAGACGGGGAGGTCACTATGTATAAAAGGCAGTTGAGATTTCAAAAGGCGGTCTGCTTTTTCGCGCTTGCAGCAAGCGTGATAATCTTCCTCTATGCGCTTGGGATCATGACGGATCTGTACGAGTCGCTGTACTTTACGATCAGGACCCCTGACAATCCTGCCCGCAACCCCGTTGCCGGAGCTTTGATCTATTATGATATGCAGGGATTCAACAGACAGTTTCTGCATGCGGGTATTGCGCTGATCCTGACGAGTGTGCTGCTGTTTATCACGAGCACGCACGTGCGCCGCAGATATTATATCGGAAATGTTGCTGCAACGGCAATCCATGTGGTGGCAAGCATAGCGGTTACCGTTTGGGCGCGTGTGCAGATACTTGCTTTCAAGGCACAATATCTCAACGAGGTTGACTTTGAGGCGCTGAAAGATTTTTCGAACAAAAGGAATACATTCTACACGGAATCCACTTTCTGGTTTGATATTCACGCCCTGGTTTTTGCACTTGCGATTGCGGCGAGTATTTTGCTGATCGCAAACCTGATCTGGAAATTTCAGTTGATGAAGCAGGAAAAACAGCTTATTGAAGCCGGGAAAGGAGCTGCAGCATGAACGAAGAACAGTATATCCGAAGAGACCGGATGCGTTTTACGAAAAACACGTTGTCTTCCACGCTGGTGATTGTTGCGATTCTTTTTAACGTTTTTTACTTTATCAACCTTTATAAATCGGATGTCGGTCACAATGTAGGGAATTTTTATTATCAGATCCGTATCGGAGCATCCATTATTTACAACCTTGTATTTATGCTGGCAGCTTTTCTCTCCTCTGAAGGTGTGAAAAACTATAAAATCGGGTACTGCTGGGTGCTGATCGTGATCGGAGTACTGCAGATAGTACGTATTTTCATTCTGCCTGCACAGGCGGCGGCAACGGAGGTAACCATCGGCGGAACGGTATACCGGGTGATGGAGAACCCACAGCATATTCGTGTGGTGATCTATCTGCTGGTTTCGGCTGCATGTTGTCTGGCCGGAGCAGTCATCGGGATCATACGGTGCAAAGAGCTGAGCGCCCATATGGCTGAGCTCGAAAAGAAAACAGCGTGAGGAGGCGGAGAAATGGCAGAACTTCGTTTGGAACATATTGACAAAGTTTATGACAATAACGTTCAGGCTGTTTTTGATTTTAACCTCGACGTAAAAGACGGAGAGTTTATTGTATTTGTCGGGCCGTCGGGATGCGGGAAAAGCACGACTTTGCGCATGATTGCTGGCCTGGAAGATATCACCGCCGGAAAGCTGATTCTGGATGGGAAAGATATCACATCAACGCCGGCAAAGGATCGCGACATGGCGATGGTTTTCCAGAACTACGCTTTGTACGGGCATATGACCATTTATGAAAACATGGCCTTTTCGCTGACACTGCGGAAGGAAAACCCCAATGTAATCCACAAAAAGGTGCTGGCTGCGGCTGTGATTCTGGGATTGACCAGCCAGCTCAACAAGAAGCCGTCTCAATTGTCCGGCGGGCAGCGACAGCGCGTGGCAATGGGAAGATCGATTGTACGTAACCCGAAGCTCTTTTTGTTTGATGAACCTTTGAGCAACCTGGATGCAAAGCTTCGCGGCGCCACGAGACGGGAGATTCTGCTGCTGCATAAACGGCTTGGGGCAACGATGCTGTACGTTACACATGACCAGACAGAGGCCTTGACACTGGCAGACAGAATCGTCTGTATGTCGATGGGGCATGTACAGCAAATCGGCACACCGCTGGAGCTGTATGACTCCCCGGCAAACCTGTTTGTTGCCAGTTTTATCGGACTTCCGCCGATGAACTTCTTTGATGTAAAGGTAGAGAAGAAAGAACTGATCGGCAGCCAGTTCCGTACGGCTTTGAGCGATGAAGAAGCAGAGATCCTGAAGGATTATCAGGGAAAGACCATTACACTGGGCGTACGGCCGGAGAATATTGCAGAAGGCGGAGATGTGCCGGTGAGAGTGTTTTCCAATGAGAACCTCGGCATGAACACACTGGTTCACGGACATCTGGGAACTTCAAAATCGGCAGATGATAAGATTACAGCGAAACTTCGCGGATGGTGCAATTATAAGGAGGGGGATGTGGTAAAGGTATCCTTTACCAGAAAGCACTTCTTTGATAAAGAGACAACCAACGCGATTCGGAAGGAGAGCAACAAATGAAGAGTAAAAATGCCTCCCATATGCCGGAATTCCTCCGGAAGATCGTTGTATCTCTCAAACGCAAACCGCAAACGATCCCGCTGTTGGTATTTGTCATTGCGTTTTTGATTTATTCGTTAAATCTGACTTATGTTTCGCACACAACGGCCAGAATCCAGGGCGTAGGGATGGGGCTTTACGGCTTTATCACCATGCTGTTTTCCATGCTGGCCTTTGTATGCTTCAGCAATGCCTTTCCGCATCGGAAAAAAGTGAATATTCCTATGCTGGTGCTGATGTTCGTAATGATTGCAGCGATCATTTTCTGCGATTTGCAGTATCGCGGATTGATTCTGACCGCGTTGACGCGCGCGGAAAATCCGATTGCGGCGGAAGATTATATTACGAATGCCTATCGGATGCTGCTTTCCCATGTCATCACGCTCTGCATCGGCGTGGTGCTGGTTGCGCTGCTGCCGGTTTACACCAAGATTCTGCGTTCGATCAAGACTTCGGTAGAGGTGGAGGACAACGGGAAGCTTGATGAAATCGAACTTTCCGAATAACAGCAGGCGGCATGATATGTATGGGAGGCTCCTGTTCGGCCTCCCATCCTTATGATGGGAGCAGGAAAAATGGCGAAGACCAAGAGAAGACCACCCACACAGGAAGAACGCAGCACGGCAGAATACTACAAGCTGCATACGAAGGCGGTTGAAGACCTTGTAAACGCGGATGAGAGCAATTCTCCCGAAGTATCCAGGGAGGAGTTGAACCGATATCGCACACGGCACAGAATTTCATTGGCAGAATGGATTAAGGTACTGCTGATCAAGTTCTGGTTTAACGGTGCAGTCTGTTTTTTCTTTTTCTGGGGGCTCGGCAATTATCTGGCAGATGTGCTGGATCAGCTTGTGGTGCTTGGAATTGCCATGGGAGTTGTCACGGATCTGCTGGTGAACAATATTCTGCGGTTTTATGCACAGACAAAAGGGGAAAATGACCGCTGGATGATGTTTCCGAAAAAAGGGTATGCCAGTTTTCCGCTGAACATTCTGTATGCGTTTGCGGTATTGTTTTTTGTATATCTGCTGTATACGGGGATAAACACGGCTATTATCGCCGTGACCGGGGCAACCGGGACGGTGCCGCTCGGAGTGGAACCGGTTTTATTCGGGCTCTTTTATCTCGGCGTTGATTTGCTGTTTCTCGCCTGCAAGCATCTGTTGCAACAGATTTTGGAGGATGCAAAGGAAAAGGCGCGGAGAAAGGAAACATGATGATCAAGGTATTGACAATTTCTTCTACCGCAGGTTGTTTTGAACTTTCCGGCAAAGCAGCATATTTTCATGAGGAACGATTCCGAATCATTCTGAACGGAGAGCTTTTGCGGGAAGAAGAGCGAAATGTTTTTTCCCTTTTCTCCCTGAATCCGGATACGGACTACAGGATGGAGCTCTGTTTTGAAAGCGGACAGAAGGAGAAAATCTCTTTTCGGACCTCTGCCGAGCGTTGCGCTTTGAATGTGCAGGCATTCGGAGCTGTGGGTGACGGAGTGACGGACGACACGAAGGCGATTCAAACAGCCATTGCATGCATGCCGAGCGGGGCGCGGCTGGTATTTCCGCCGGGAGATTATCTGACGGCACCGCTGTTTTTAAAGAGCAACATTACACTGGAGCTCCGGGAAGGCGCGAGAGTGGTTGCCTCTTCCAACCGGGATGATTATCCGATTATCCCTCCGATCCTTCCGGATGAGAATACGGGAGAAGAGGTTTACTTCGGCGGATTTGAGGGGAATGCGATGCCGATGTATCAATCCGTGATCGCGGCTTCGTATGCGGAAAACATCCGTATTATCGGACCGGGCATGATTGACGGAAATGCACAGAACAGTGACTGGTGGAAAGTCTTCCGGGAGCTGGAAGCGGCAAGGCCGAGACTGGTGTTTCTGAACCGTTGCAGAAACGTGATTCTGCACGGAGTAACCGGATGTAATTCCGCATCCTGGCAGCTTCACCCCTACTACTCGGAAGAGATCGGGTTTTACGACGTATCGGTGAAGGCACCGAAAAACAGCCCCAACACGGACGCCCTCGACCCGGAGGGATGTGACGGCGTGAAAATTATCGGCTGCCGTTTCAGCGTGGGGGATGACTGCATCGCCATTAAATCCGGTAAAATGGAACTGGGCAAAAAACTGAAATGTGCCGCAAGACGCCATGTAATCCGAAATTGCCTGATGGAATTCGGGCATGGGGCGATTACACTCGGGAGTGAAATCGGAGCAGGAGTAAAGGATCTGGAAGTAAGCCAGTGCCTGTTTCGCGGAACGGACCGGGGACTGCGCATCAAGACACGGCGCGGACGCGGAGAAGATTGCCGGGTGACGGATGTTGAATTTGATAATATTCGAATGGAAGGTGTGCTGACACCTGTCGTCATTAACATGTGGTATAACTGCTGCGATCCTGACCGGGAAAGCGAGTATGTATGGTCCAGAGAGGCGTTGCCCGTTGATGAGAGAACGCCGAACCTCGGAACGTTCTGCTTTTCCAACATGGTTTGTACGGATGCACAGGTTGCTGCCTGCTATATTGACGGGTTACCGGAAAGCCCGATTGAGAAAGTCTGCTTTGAAAATGTGACCGTTCGTTTTGCATCCGATGCAAAACCCGGGATCCCGGCAATGGAAAACTTTGCGGAAGAGCGATGCAGGCTGGGGCTCTATCTGGACAATGTGCGGGAGATCTCCGTGAAGAATGTGCATCTGGACGGTGTAGCAGGAGAAAAACTGCTCGCACAGCACTATGAGACGCTTTCAATCGAAAACTTGGAAGAGGGAACGATATGACTCTTTTTTCTCAGATTGACGCCTATCTCCGGCGACTGATCCGGGAATCGACTCCGGAGATGACGATTTGGAACATCGAGAGCATCCGCAAGGGAAAATCGATGGGATGGAACTATATTGACGGCTGCATGATCACAGCGATTCTTTCCATGGCGGAGATAACCGGCGAGAAAGAGTATGATACCTTTGCGGAGAGTTTTATTGATTCCTTTATTGAAGAGGACGGAACGATTCGCGGTTATCACGAAGAAAAATATAATCTGGATGACATCAACGAAGGGAGAGTCCTTTTCCCGCTGTATCGGAAAACCGGGAAAGAGAAATATCGGCTTGCCGCCGAGAAACTGCAGGGGCAGCTTACACGACAGCCGAGGACAGAGGAAGGAAACTTCTGGCATAAGGCGATTTATCCCAATCAGGTCTGGCTGGATGGTATTTACATGGCGCAGCCTTTCAGAGTATTCTATGAAAAAGAATTCGGAAGCGCTGACTATACGGATATTGTCCGGCAGATCATGACGGTAAGAAACCGGATGTTTGATGAAGAGAAAGGGCTTTACTACCACGGATACGATGCAACGCACAGCATTTTCTGGGCAGATCCGATCACCGGATGCTCCAAAAACTTCTGGCTTCGATCGATCGGATGGTTTGCGGTAGCACTTGCAGATCTGTTTGAAATCCTGCCGGAAGGACAGGACCGGAAACAGATCGGAACATTGCTGACGGAGCTGATGACCGGGATTGAACGGTATGAAGAGGAAGAGACCGGGATGTACTGGCAGGTTCCGGATCAGGGAGGAAGAGAAGGCAATTACCTGGAAACAAGCGGAAGCTGTATGATTGCCTATGCCATGCTGAAAGGCGCGCGACTCGGGGCTTTGGACAAACACTTTGCAGAGAACGGAAAAAAGACATTTTTCGGCGTAGCAGAGCGCTATCTCTCCTTTACCGACGGGAATTTGAATCTGGGCGGAATCTGTCTCGTTGCCGGGCTCGGTCCTGCAGACAATAAACGGAGAGACGGATCTTACGAATATTATATATCGGAACCAATTGTAGAAAATGACGCAAAAGGTGTGGCACCTTTTCTGCTGGCATATACAGAGATCCGGAGGATTCCGGAATTCATCGGTTAAACAAACCGAAACAGCGAGAATGGAACAGGAACTTTCAAAGGGGGTATTCCTATGGCGTATATCACTTTAAAAGATATCAACAAAATCTATCCGAACGGTTATCACGCAGTACACGATTTTAATCTGGAAATTGAAAAGGGCGAGTTTATTGTGTTTGTCGGGCCGTCAGGATGCGGGAAAAGCACGACTTTGCGCATGATTGCCGGGCTGGAAGACATCAGCAAAGGCGATTTCCTCATCAACGGAAAGCGAGCCAACGAAATGGGGCCGCGTGAGCGCGAGGTGGCGATGGTCTTCCAGAGCTATGCGCTGTATCCGCAGATGACGGTGTTTGACAACCTTGCTTACGGCCTGACCCTTCAGGGCGTGGATGAGGATGTGATTGAAGAAAAGGTAAAGAGAACGGCGAAAGTTCTCGGCCTGACAGACTATCTGGATCGGCTGCCCCGGGCACTCTCCGGCGGACAGCGGCAGCGTGTTGCGGTCGGACGGGCTATTATCCGGAAAGTCGGGATCTTCCTGATGGATGAACCGCTGAGCAATCTGGATGCGAAGCAGCGCGTGACGATGCGTTCGGAAATTACGCAGATTCATCGGGAAACAGGCGCAACAACCATTTACGTCACCCATGACCAGACGGAAGCCATGACCATGGCAGACCGGATTGTGGTTATGAAAGACGGATACGTCCAGCAGATCGGAACCCCTTATGAACTTTACTTTAACCCGGTCAATGTGTTTGTAGCCGGATTCATCGGAGAACCGCCGATGAACTTCGTGAGAAGCAGCGTGAAGAACGGAAAAATGGCATTCGGCCCTGCCGAGCTGGACATCGGAAAGAAACTCGGTGAGAAAGCAAAAGCCTATGAAGGAAAAGAGCTGGTATTCGGCTTCCGACCGGAGGCTATTGTACTGGGAGAACAGGCTGATGCCTATACGCTGACAGCAGATGTTGAATTGACCGAAATGCTGGGTGATAACACGAACGTATATATCCGTATGGATGACAAACAGGCTATTTTAAAGGTGGATCCGCACGATACACCGGAACTTGACAGTAAGATCACTTTCTCTATCCCGTATCAGAATGTATATCTCTTTGACGGTGAGACAGAGAAGGTTATCGAATAAAAAGGAGGAAGACGGAATGGATATCCGCTATGCTGCAAATCCGAGAGATGTAAAACGCTATACAACAGAGGAACTGAGGAACGAATTCCTGATTGAGAATCTGTATCAGGAAGACAGCGTGACAGCTGTATACAGCCACGTTGATCGCATGGTGACGATGGGCTGCATGCCTGTGAAAGAAACTGTTTCGATTGACAAGGGAATCGACGTATGGGCCAACTTCGGGACAAAATATTTTCTGGAACGCCGGGAAATCGGCATTTTCAACATCGGCGGAGCAGGAAGAATCCTGGTTGACGGAACCACCTACGAACTCGGCTATAAGGATTGCCTTTATATCACAATGGGCGCAAAGAGTGTGCTGTTTGAAAGCGAGAATGCGGAGAAACCCGCAAAATTCTATATGGTATCTGCTCCGGCTCACCGCAGCTATGAGACACGCCTGCTGAAACTGGCGGATGCCAATAAAAAACCCTGCGGAGACGCAGCTACTTCGAACAAGCGTGTCATCAACCAGTTTATCCATCCTGCCGTTCTGCCGACCTGCCAGCTTTCGATGGGTATGACCGTGCTGGAGAGCGGAAGCGTATGGAACACGATGCCGGCTCACACGCATGAAAGACGCATGGAAGTATACATGTATTTCGAAGTGCCTGAGGATCAGGTTGTCTTCCATATGATGGGCCAGGGACAGGAAACAAGGCATATTGTGATGAAAAATGAGCAGGCTGTGATTTCCCCGTCCTGGTCGATCCATGCAGGAGCAGGCACAAGCAACTACACCTTTATCTGGGCAATGGGCGGCGAAAACCAGGAATTTGATGACATGGACACCATCCCCATTACGGAACTGAAATAAATAGGAGGAACAGAACAATGGATATTTTGAAGAACTTTTCTCTCGAAGGTAAGGTAGCACTTATTACAGGTGCTGCATACGGCATCGGTTTTGCCATCGCGGAAGCATTTGCAGCAGCAGGAGCAAAAATCTGCTTCAACTGCCGCGGTGAGAAGCATATGGAAGCTGCACTGAAGGCGTATGCAGATAAGGGTATTGATGCTCACGGATATTACTGCGATGTGACGAATGAAGAAGAAGTCAAAGAGATGGTGGCAAAGATTCGTGAAGAAGTCGGCGTTATTGATATTCTTGTGAACAATGCCGGTATCATCAAACGTATTCCGATGTTAGAAATGAGCGCAGAGGACTTCCGGCAGGTCATTGATATTGATCTGAATGCTCCCTTTATCGTTTCCAAAGCGGTCATCCCCGGAATGATCGAAAAAGGGCACGGAAAGATTATCAACATCTGCTCCATGATGAGCGAGCTCGGACGGGAAACGGTTTCGGCTTATGCCGCAGCAAAGGGCGGATTGAAGATGCTCACGCGCAACATCTGCTCAGAGTACGGCGAGGCCAACATTCAGTGCAACGGCATCGGACCGGGCTATATTGCAACCCCGCAAACGGCACCGCTGCGTGAACGGCAGCCGGACGGCAGCAGACACCCGTTTGATCAGTTTATCGTTGCAAAGACCCCGGCAGCGCGTTGGGGAACTCCGGAAGACCTGATGGGACCGGCAGTGTTCCTGGCATCGGATGCTTCCAACTTCGTCAACGGACATATTCTCTATGTTGACGGCGGAATTCTCGCTTATATCGGCAAGCAGCCGTAAGAAAACAGAGGAACAGGCAAATGGAAAGACTTCAATTTGCAACACTGGAAGCCAGAGGCTATGAAGGATATCTTTTGAAGGAAGCTCCGGAACGTGTGCTTCAATTCGGAGAAGGTAATTTTCTGCGGGCATTTGTGGAAAACTTCATTGACCGGATGAATGAGGAAGCGGGGTTTGATGCAAAGGTTGTGCTGGCACAGCCGCGCGGCGGACATCCGGAAGCTGCAGACCGCTTCGGTGAACAGGACGGGCTTTACACCCTGATCCTACGCGGCAGAGAGAACGGGGAACCGAAGGAACTGACCAGAGTGATCTCCTGCGTATCCCGCTGCCTCGACCCGAAACGTGACTGGGACAAGATGCTGGCCTGCATGGAGAACAAAGAGCTGCGTTTTCTCGTTTCCAATACGACGGAGGCAGGCATTGTATTTGATGCGGCTTGCAAAGCAACCGACACACCGCCTTCCAGCTTCCCGGCAAAGCTGACCCTTTTGCTGCATGAGCGCTGGAAAAAAGGCGGAAAAGGTTTTATCATTCTCTCCTGTGAGCTCATTGACCACAACGGGGATGAGCTGAAGCGCTGCGTCAATGAGTATATCCGGCTGTGGGAGATGGAAGAAGAGTTCCGGAACTGGGTGAAAGAGGAGAATATCTTCTGCTCAACGCTGGTGGACCGCATCGTGACCGGTTCGCCGAAGGGCGATGCGCCGGCAATTTGCGAAAAGCTCGGATATGAGGACCAGCTGATCGACACCGGAGAACTGTTTGCCGCATGGGTCATCGAAGGGCCGCAGAGCATCAAAGAGGAACTGCCGTTTGAAAAGGCAGGGCTGCCGATTCAGGTAGTGGATGATGTGACACCGTATAAGCAGCGCAAGGTGCGGATTCTCAACGGCGCGCATACTTCGATGGTATTGGGTGCTTATCTCGCGGGGAAGAACATTGTGCGTGACTGCATGCAGGATGAGAACATCCGAGCCTATCTCAACAAGGCCATGTTTGAAGAAATTATCCCGACCCTGGATCTGCCGAAAGAAGAGCTCAGTTCTTTTGCGGCATCCGTGATTGACCGTTTTGATAACCCTTATATTGACCATCAGCTGCTGGATATTTCTTTGAACTCTGCCTCGAAGTGGAAAGCACGCGTGATGCCGAGCCTGACGGAATATGTAAAAAGAAAAGGCGTATTACCGCGTTGCCTGACCTTCTCCTTCGCGGCATTCATTGCTTTCTATCATCAGGGAGAGCGCAACGGAGAGCCTTATCCCGTACGGGATGATCCATGGGTGCTGGAGTTCTTCGATGCACACAAGAAGGACACCTGTGACGAACTTGCCCACGCTGTTGTAAACAATGAGAAGATGTGGGACGGAGAACTGGCTAAACTTGCCGGGTTTGAAGAGGCTGTTGCAAACGATCTCAAGCGGATCGAAGAAGCGGGCATGTATGAAGCAATGCGGGAGTGCCTTGCATGAGGCTGATAAAAATCCATGCCGATGACAATGTGGCAGTGGCACTGGAGGATCTCTTCGGAGGAGAAACGGTTCGGATTGCCGATTCGGATCTGACGGTAAGGGAGAATATCGCCCGGGGGCACAAAGTGGCACTCAGGAAAATTGCTGCCGGGGATCCGGTGATCAAGTACGGAAACCCCATCGGGATTGCAAAGGAAGAGATTTTGCCGGGAGCATGGGTGCATGTACACAACGTGCGCACCGGATTGAGCGAAACGGCCGAGTACTCCTACTGCCACAAGGAATACCATCTTCCCCCGGTCAGGGAGCGCACCTTTCTGGGGTATCGGCGAGAAGACGGGCGTGCAGCCGTACGAAACGAACTGTGGATTATCCCCACAGTCGGCTGCGTGAACAACGTTGCAGCAGCGCTTGTGCGGGAGAATCAGGATCTTGTAAAAGGCAGCATCGACGGGCTTTATACCTTTGCCCATCCTTACGGATGCAGCCAGATGGGGGACGACCATGCCCAGACCAGAAAACTTCTGGCGGCTTTGGTACGCCATCCGAATGCCGGCGGTGTGCTGGTGCTGAGCCTCGGGTGTGAAAACCTGACACAGGAACAGTTCAAAGCAGAGCTGGGAGAATGGGATGACAAAAGGGTAAAATTCCTTGTCTGCCAGCAGGTGGAAGATGAGATTGAGGCCGGCAGCAAACTGTTGCGGGAGCTTGCGGACTATGCAGGGACCTTCCGGAGGGAAGAAGTGCCGGCATCCGAGCTCGTGATCGGCATGAAATGCGGAGGGTCGGACGGATTGTCCGGCATTACGGCGAACCCGACGGTCGGAAGGTTTTCGGACAGACTGACGGCAATGGGCGGTTCGACGGTCCTCACCGAAGTGCCGGAAATGTTCGGAGCAGAAAATATCCTGTTTTCACGCTGTGAAGACCGGGCTGTGTTTGACAAGGCGGTTGCCATGGTGAACCGGTTTAAGGAGTATTTTGTAAGCCACGGACAGGTTGTGTATGAAAATCCAAGCCCCGGAAATAAGGCGGGCGGAATTACAACACTGGAAGACAAGTCTTGCGGATGCGTGCAAAAAGGCGGAAGCGCACAGATTGTTGACGTATTGGAATATGCGGAACCTGTGGTAAAGCGTGGGCTTAATCTGCTCTCCGGACCGGGCAATGACCTGGTTTCGGCAACGGATCTCACTGCGGCAGGAGCCCATATGATTCTCTTTACGACCGGGCGCGGAACACCCTTCGGCGCACCGGTGCCGACAGTAAAAATTGCAACGAATACGGCACTCTATCAGAAAAAGGCCAACTGGATCGATTTTAATGCAGGAAGCGTTGCAGAGGGAGAGCCCCTCGACGACGCAGGGGAACGACTGCTGGACTTTGTGCTGGAAACAGCGAGCGGAAGGCAGACGAAAAATGAGCTGCATCAGGCGCGGGAAATTGCCATTTTCAAGGATGGAGTAACGCTGTAAATCATTCACAATTTCCAATTTACTATTATTATATGTGCACGGCAAACTGCTTGCGGGATGACATTTAACCTCGATTACCGTAATTTTTCTCGAGTTTAAAAAGTTCCGTGAGCAGTTTCATTGATCATTCGTTTTTAAGGAAAGCAGGAGATGGAGAGAAAAGAACGGCAGGGAAACAGGCAGGGACACCGGGTGCTGTGGAGCATCCTGTTTGTGGCGCTCAACGTCGGCATTATCGCATGGACGGCTTACAGGGAATTTCATGTCAATGCAAGGACGACGGATTTTTCTCTGGGAGAGCACGGCATTGCCTTTCTCTTTGCGGCTTTCCTTTGCCTCGCCGTGATTTTCCTGACGGAAACGGCAAAACTTTTGCTGACGGCACAGAGCCTCGGGGAGAAGATGACCTTCCGAACGGCATTTGAGACCGTTGCGCTGGGAAAATACTACGATTCCATCACACCGACCGGCGGCGGAGGGCAGCCGTTTCAAATCTATTGGCTGCATCTGCGGGGATACTCCGCAAGAGAATCTGCAGTAATCCCGGCGTCCGGGTTCATCACACGGCAACTTGCGGCTGTTGTTCTTGCGCTGATCGTTTTCGCCTGCCAAAGAAAAGTTGAACCGGAGGCGATTCGATATACGGCATATGCAGGACTGTTTTTCTGCGCAATTCCGCCGACGGTGGAGATTGCTTTTTCCCTGCATCCAGGAGCGATCAAAGCACTATTGGCCAGGCTTTTAAAACTCGGCGAAAAGATTCACCTTGTGAAAGATTATGAAAAAACACTGGAGACCGTGATCGGCACACTGACACAGTATCAGGACGGATTTCAGCTGATCGCCGGGAAAGCAGGCTTGCTCATCGGATTGATGGTACTTTCGCTTATATGCAGAGCGGCTCTTTGCAGCATCCCGTTTTTTGTCCTGAAGGCACTGGGATGCCCTGCAGATTATTTGCGGATTTTCTGCATGACAGTATATATTTATGCTGCTGTGACACTGATCCCTACGCCCGGAAATTCGGGCGTTTCGGAAGGCGCATTTTACCTGGTTTTCTCGGAGGTAGGCTCTTCCGGAACCTTCTGGGCAATGCTGCTGTGGAGACTGATTTGCTATTATTCTCTTCTGTTGATCGGACTGCTTTTCCTCAGAAGACAGATGGAAGTATTTGAAGAGAGCCGCACGAAGAGAAAAGCTTCCGCTGAAAACGATGTTTAATGGAAAACCGGATATATAAAGCTAATAACAACAATGGCAGATGCTGCAGAGATGCAAGTCTGCCATTGTTCATTTTAAACAAAAATGGCACATTATATTTGTGCAAAAAGCACAAATGTTAATGCGTTATTGACAAGATTAGAAAATTGCATTATTATCATAAAAAACGATATACATTCCGGTGGTAAACGGAGAAACAGACTCGCGGGAGGGATGCAAATGGCGGAATATCTGCTGGAAATGAATCATATCACCAAGATTTTTCCGGGTGTGAAAGCACTGGATGATGTGAGTTTTAACCTGAAAAAGGGAGAAATTCATGCCATTGTCGGGGAAAACGGAGCGGGCAAATCCACCTTTATCAAGACGCTGACAGGAGTGCACCAGCCGGACGGGGGAGAAATTATCCTTGACGGAGAGAAAATCGTCATGTCGGATCCCCTTATTGCACAAAAGCACGGCATTGCGGCTATTTATCAACATGCGGCATCCTATCCCGATCTCTCTGCTGCCGAAAATATTTTTATCGGACATGAATTTATGGTAGGACCTTTCATCAGCTGGTCAAAGGCAAACAGAGAAGCACAGAAACTTTTGGACAGCGTGGGAGCAAACTTCCCGGCGACAGCGTCGGTCGGTTCCCTTTCCGTTGCACAGCAGCAGTTGGTTGAAATTGCAAAAGCCCTTTCTCAAAATGCACGCATCCTGATTATGGATGAGCCGACAGCTGCACTGTCGAAACGTGAAAGTGAAGAGCTGTACAGCATTGCAAGGAAGCTGCGCGACGAAGGCGTTGCGATTATTCTGATTTCTCACCGGTTTGAAGATATTTTCGGTTTGGCAGACAGAGCAACGGTATTCCGCGATGCACACTACATCGGAACCTGGAATATAGAGGAATGCGATGAAAAAATGCTCGTGAAACACATGGTCGGGCATGAAATCGGCGATTTCTTCCCCAAGAAAGAGACACAAATCGGGGACGAACTGCTGAGAGTTGAAAATCTTTCCAGGACGGGCTACTTCCGTGATGTGAGCTTTAACCTGCATGCCGGAGAGATTGTTGGGCTCACGGGGCTGGTCGGAGCCGGACGGACAGAGGTTGTGGAGGCAATCTTCGGAATAACAAAAGCAGATTCCGGAGAGGTCTATATTAACGGGAAACAGGTTCCGCACAACCGGTCACCGCGCATGATGATGGACATGAATTTCGGGCTTTTGCCGGAAGACCGTCAGAAACAGGGGTTGCATTTACGCTGGTCCATCAACCATAATACATCCCTGCCGGTTATTGATGAATGCACCAATGGGATTTTCCTGTCCGGAAAGAAGGAATATGATCTTTCCAACAAGATGAAGGAATTGCTTGCCATCAAGGCACCGTCGGTTGAAACACATTCCGGAGCGCTTTCCGGCGGGAATCAGCAGAAAGTTGTCGTAGGAAAGCAGCTGGCGGCAAACACCAAAATTATTGTTCTGGATGAACCGACAAAGGGCGTTGACGTAGGATCCAAAGCACAGATTTATCAGTTGATGAGTGATCTTGCATCCCAGGGGATGGGGATCCTGATGATTTCCTCAGAAATGCCTGAAGTGATGAATATGTCCGACCGGATTTATGTTATGAGTGAGGGGCATATCACGAAAGAGTTTCAGGCAAAAGGACTGACGCAGGAAGAAATCCTGACGGCTGCCATGCCGAAGGAAAGAGAGGGCTGACAACATGGAAAATAAGAAAAAGTTTTCTCTCGGATCTTTCCTGATGGAGCATCGCGAAATCCCTCTGATTGCAGTGCTGATCCTTCTGATTATCGGTGTCAATCTGAAAATTCCCGGCTATTTCGGATCCAACTACATGAACATCCTGAAAAACTGCACGCTGAATCTGGTTATGGCGGCAGGGATGCTGTGTGTACTGCTGATCGGATCGATTGATATCTCGGTTGCGGCAGTTCTGGAATTATCGGCAGCGATTGCCGGTGTGCTGATGCGTGACGGATATATCTCTTCCACATTTATGATGTTTGTGGTCGGGGTTGCAATCGGCGCGGCAGTGGGGCTGATTAACGGCGTGCTGATGAGCTACGGCCGCGTGCTCCCGATTATTGTGACACTCGGTATGACCTATATGGCAAGAGCATTGATCCCAATGGATTTTATTCTGGGAATGAACAAGATTGCCCGTATCAATCTCACGGATCATTTTAAAGACTTTATCCTGGAAAAGTATTTCGGCGTTCCGCTGATCGTATTCATCACGGCGGGGGTAGTGCTTGTAATCGGATTATTCCTGAAATATACCAAAACGGGTCGATCCATTTACGCGGTTGGGTCCAATGCGGAAGCCGCCCAGATGAGAGGCGTGCACGTCAAAGGAATCAAGGTGCTGGCGCACGTCATCTGCGGTGCAACGGCAGGAATGTCCGGCATTATGAGACTTGCAGAATACAACGCAATTGAAAAAGGAGCGGCAACGGGCGGTGAAATGTATGTCATCGCAGCCTGTGTGCTCGGCGGCGTTTCGGTTATGGGCGGATACGGAAAAATGACCGGCGTTGTGATCGGCGCTTTGCTGATTGCAACGATTGACAGTGCAATCCCGCAGCTCTTTATGGGGGCAACCATGATGAAAGAATTCTTTAAGGGAATTCTGATTCTGGCGGCAATACTGCTCAACGTCATTCTGCAGCGTACGGCAGAAAAGCGCAACCTGAAGGGGAGGAACATCTGATGAAAAAGAAATTTTCCAAGTTTCTCCGCTGGGAGACGATGCTCGTTGTGCTGCTTGTTGTCCTTTGGATTGTGTTTGAAGCAAGAGACAACAGCCTGGATGCCGCATTGCTGGCAAAAGGACGGAAAGCAAAAGACGTTTTCAATTTCTCCAAGATGCTGAACGGCATGGGTGTTTACATGCTCTACAGCTTTATGGCACTGGGCATGGCGCTGATCCTCGGAATGGGGGACATCGATATCTCAGTCGGTGCGTCTGCGACGCTTTCCGCTGCAGTGATGGGAATCAGCTATCGAAGCCTGATAAACGGCGGGACGGCGAACGGGACTGCGTTTATCATTGCAATTCTTGCCTGTTTGCTGACGGGGTGCCTTTGCGGGCTGATCAATGGGCTGCTTGTCACAAGATTCCGGGAACTGTTTCCGATGATTATTACACTGGGGACACAGTTGTTCTTCCGAGGCTTCTGCTATCTTTTCCTCGGCGGAGAGACGTTGAAGTTTGACGGGGATGCCACCTGGGGACAGCTGAAGACGCTTTATAACGGAGCTGTTACCGTCGGCGGATACAAGGTACCTACCATTATTTTCTGGTTCCTCGGGCTGGCACTTGTGTTCTTTGTGTTTCTGCATCTCACTACGGGAGGACGGAAGCTCTTTGCAATCGGTGAGAACAGAACGGCAGCACTGTACAGCGGAATCCGGGTGAACCGTTTTGAGCTGCTGATGTTTGTAATCTGCGGATTGATGGCAGCGGTATCCGCTCTCTTCTACGTGGGAAGTGCATCGGCAACCGTCCGCGCGGATGCAATGACCGGATATGAGATGTATGCCATTGCAGTGGTGGTTCTGGGCGGATTCTCCACAGACGGCGGAAAAGGAAATATTATCGGCGTTATCCTCTCGGTGGTCATCTTCGGCGTTATGAAGAAGGGGCTCGGAACACTCTTCGGCTTTGCGGACAGCACGGTCAATCTCGCGGTTGGGCTGGTTCTGATTGTTGCATCGCTGCTGCCGAATGTGATGGAAGATATTTCCAACAGGATTCGCGTCAAGAGACAGCACGTTACCATCAAAGCATCGGAATAACCGGTTTTCATTAGAATTTTGAACAGGGTATCCTGTTTGAAATAAATTTAAAAGGAGGCAAATCCAAATGAAGAAATTCCTCGCAATTATCCTCGCACTTGCCATGGTTATGGCATTCAGCGCTGTTGCTCTTGCGGATGACGCAAAGCCCGGCGATGGCATCACAATCGGCGTTGTGTACAAGCAGAGCGGTAACGCTTACTTCCAGGCCGGTGTTGAAGGCTTCCAGAAGGCTGCCGATGAGCTCGGATTCGAGTTCATGCATGACGGTCCGGAAGACAGCTCCAACGACGGTCAGGAGCGTATCATCCGCAACTACATGGACCAGGGCGTAGATGTTCTTGCCATTTCTGCAAACGATGCTGCAGGCCTTGTAGATGTTTGCAAAGAAGCCAAGGAACAGGGCATTGTTGTTCTCTCCTGGGACGCAAAAGTTGATCCGGACGGCCGTGACCTTGACATCGAGCCGGCTTCTGCAAAAGTGATCGGCATTACCCAGCTGGAGAGCCTCGCAGAATCCTGCGGCTATGAAGGCAAGATCGGTATTGTTTCTGCCGGTGCAACCGCTCCGAACCAGAACCTGTGGATCTCCTTTATCCAGGAAGAGTTCGCAGCCAATGAGAAGTATGCCAACATGACGCTTCTCGATCCTGTCTACGGCGATGATGACTACACCAAGTCTTACGACGTGACGAAGGCATTGCTTGATGCCAACCCGGATCTCAAGGGTCTGATTGTTCCGACGACCGTCGGCGGCCCGGCAGTTTCCAAGTGCATTAAGGATGAAGGCCTTGCAGGACAGGTCAAAGTTACCGGACTTACCCTCGCAACGGATATGGCAGAGTACATCCACGAAGGCATCGCGGATGCAACCTTCCTCTGGAACCCGATCGAGCTCGGCTACGTGTCCAGCTATGTCGGTGTTGCAATGGTAAACGGCGAATTTGAAGCTGCCGAAGGTGCTACCATTGAAGTACCGGGCTTCGAAGGCCTTGAAGTCACCGCTTCCGATGACGGCGGTCTGATCCTCTTCCTCAACAAGCTCAACGCATTCACCGATGAGACGGTTGACAGCTGGATCGGCATTCTGTAATTTTATTCAACAGCATAACAAAAGAGGCGCGGCAACGCGCCTCTTTTCCTGTCCTCAGGAACAGGATTCCTGATCATCAGAGCAAAATACAGCACAGAATGAGAGTGAGTGATAGTTGACGACAGACCACTCCCCTGGTATAATGTAAATTGCAGGAGAGGGGTAGTGGTAAAACAACAAAATAAGTTCCTATAATTGATATATTTATAAAAATATCGGACTTAAATTAAAAATTTAGAACCACTCCCCCATTCACCCACTCCTGCGTAAATTATGGAAGAATAATAAAAGGGGGAGTGGTCTGTGGCAAGAAAAAAGAAGACAGACACAGAGCCGGATGTGTTTGCAACCTATTTATCGGATGTCGATAAGGAGAAGACGGACTGGTTGATCCCCCATTGGATCCCGAGAGGAGCCATTACGCTTCTGGTGGGAGACGGGGGAGTCGGCAAAACAAGCCTCTGGTGCTACCTGATTTCGCGTATTTCCTGCGGAGAGACAACAATGCTCACGGAAGATTTTGAACCGGAGGATGCGGAGCCGCAGATTCTTCCGAACAGGGTTTGCATGTACTTTTCGGCGGAAGACTCTACATCTCGACGCCTGAAGGGTCAGTTTGAAAAGTATGAAGCGGATCAGAGCAAAATTGTTACAGTCAGAATGGAGCACCTGCTGGGGCTCGACTATGGTTCCGAAGCACTGGAACGGTTAATCAAAGAGTATCGACCGGCAATTTGTGTGTTTGACCCGATGCAGGCTTTTATGCCGGATGACTCTTCCATGACGTCCCGTCAACAGTCCCGTGAGGCATTGACGAATCTGGTAAGGCTGGGGGCACAATATGACACGGCATTTCTGCTGGTTTGCCACACGAATAAGAGAAGAACGGAAGACTGGCGGCAGCGGATTACGGGATCGGCGGATCTGCCGGATATAGCAAGAAGCGTGCTCTTCACGGATTATACCGAGATAAAAGCACAGCATGCAATACGCTTTCTCAGCAATGAAAAGAACTCCTATCACATGCCGCAGGAAACCGTACTCTATGAGTTTGATGAGAACGGAGCAATTGCGTTTCGAGGGTTAACAGGAAAGAAGTTTGCCGATTATGCTGCCGATGAGCCCTGGCAGCCGAAGGAGAAGCAGAAAGAAAAAAGATCACAAAAAGAAATCTGCAAAGAGACGATGCTGGCAGTTCTTGACGACGGGAAAGAAGTACTGATCAAGGATTTGTCTGCAGAGCTTGGCGAAGCGGGGTTTTCGGAAAAAGTGATAGCATCTGCCCGCGCAGAGCTTGTTCATGACGGATTGCTGACCCGCCGACGGGAAGCCGGCGGAAGCGGGAGCATCTGGTATATCAAACGCGCGGAACGAGCGAAGGAACCGGAATGCTGAGAGCACTGCTGAAAGCCTTCCGTTCTCCTAATAATCATGAAAATGTGTTTGTATAGCAAAGAGTGGCTCATGAAAATGTGAAAATAGGGTAAAAAGTGGCTCATAAAAATGTTGAAGATTAGCTGGAACTACTTTTTGTATCTGAACCCTGTTTGCTTTCGTGGGAGAAAGAGGCGGGGATTTCTTGCAGGGAGAAGGATATGCTTACGATTATCAATCTGGAAACAACAGATCCGGCGTTTAATTTGGCGGCAGAGCAATATGTTTTTGACTGCCTGCCGAAGGACAGAAGCTATTTTATGCTCTGGCAGAATGACGGTGCGGTTATCATCGGGAAATATCAGAATACCCTTGCGGAGATCAATGAGCCATTCGTCAGAGCTCACGACATCAAGGTAGTAAGGCGGCTTTCCGGCGGAGGCGCGGTGTACCACGATTTGGGAAATCTGAATTATACGTATATAACAGATGCAGGGGAATCGGAAGCACTGAATATGCGGGCGTTTTGCGAACCGATTGTGAAAGCCCTTGCACAGTTTGGAGCGAATGCGAAGATCAACGGACGAAATGACATGACGATCGAGGGAAAGAAGTTTTCCGGCAATGCGCAGTATGTTCGGCACGGGCGGGTGATGCACCACGGGACGATCCTTTTTGACTCCGATCTTTCGGCCGTGGATCATGCTTTGAGAGTGGACCCGGAAAAAATCAAAGCAAAGGGGATCGAATCCGTCAGAAGCCGGGTGACCAATATCCGCCCATATCTGCAGGAAGACATTACAATGCCTGACTTTCGGGAGATGCTGCTGAAGGAGATCGGAAAAAGCGAGAAAAGCGAAGCATATGCTTTTACACCGAAGGACCTTGAAGCAATCAAACAAATCAAGCAGGAAAGATATGACACCTGGGAGTGGAATTACGGAAGATCACCGGAATGCACGCTTTTCCGTGGCGGAAGGACGGAAGGATGCGGAACGGTTGAAATCTATATCCGGACCGATCATGGGCTGATTACCGATATTCAATTCCGGGGGGACTTTTTCAGCGCAAGAGATCCGGAAGAACTGGCACCCCGTTTTATCGGAAAAAAACCGGATGAGGAAGGATTTCATCAGGCACTGCAGGATGTTGAAGTTGACTTGTATTTTTCCGGTATGACAAAGGTACGGATGGAAGAGCTGCTGAATGGAATGGACTGACAATCCCATTGAAGAAGGTAGAAATCAGGGCTGCCGAGCGATAAAAACGTCGGCAGTCCTGAAATTTTACTACAATTTTCAAGAAATGATATTGTAATTTTATTACAGACGTGGTACACTGTTTTCATCCATAAAATTATTTTTAAGGAGATTGTTATGAGCACTGTTATCACAATGCCCCAGCAGGGTTTGACAGAAGAATCTTCCGTGATTGCGGAGTGGTATGTAAAGGAAGGGGATGCCGTAAGTGTCGGGACGCCCCTTTTTGCTATTGAGACCGGGAAGGCGACTTTTGATGTGGAATCGGAAGCAGCCGGAACCGTACTGGGCATTTTTGCCGCAGAAGGCGACGATGTGCCGATTAAGGCACCGGTATGCGTAATCGGTGAGCCGGGAGAAGCTTTTGAGCGGCCTGCCGGCGCGGCACCTGCCGCTGCACCCACGGCACCGGAGGCAGAGAAAAAACCTGTTGTTGAAGCTGCTCCGGCAGCAACATCGGCACCGGCTAAGAGCAATGCGGAGGAGGGCGTTTTTGCATCCCCCAGAGCCAAAGCAGCTGCAGAGCGTGCCGGAGTTGACTGGCATAATGCAACCCCGACCGGAGCCGAAGGCAGAGTGATGGAACGCGATATCGCAGCGCTTGCTGCAAACCGCGGCAGAACAACGATTGCAGCCAAGGAAGCAGCAGCCGAGGGCGAGGAAGAGTTTGAGATTGTAAAGAACAGCGGCATCCGGAAGGTGATTGCCCAGAACATGCATGACTCTCTCGCCGGTATGGCACAGCTTTCGATGACGGCTTACTTTGATGCAACTGAGCTGTTTGCCTTCCGCGCTAAGGTGAAGGCGATGGGCGAGAAGCTGGGATACCCGAACATCTCCATTAACGACATGATTCTGTTTGCGGTGTCACGCACGGTGCTTGATCACCCGCTTTTCAATGCCCATTTCTCTGAGAAGGAAACCAAGATCTTCCACCGTGTCCACTTAGGCGTTGCAACCAACACCGAGCGCGGGCTCATGGTGCCGACGCTGTTCAACGCAGATCTGAAGAGCCTGAACATGATTTCAAGAGAGGCAAAAGCACTGTCTGCAGCCTGCAGAGAAAACACCATTAAGCCGGATCAGCTAACGGGAGGTACCATTACGGTGACGAACCTCGGAAACAACGATATCTCCAGTTTTACCCCTGTGATTAACCCGCCGCAGACGGCCATTATCGGCGTCTGCAGCCCGGAATACAGAGTGCGGCCCGGAAAGGACGGAGAAATTGAAATGTACCGTGCCATGGGCATTTCGCTCACGTTTGACCACAGAGCGGTAGACGGAGCACCGGCAGCGGCATTCCTGCATGACTTCTGCCAGAGGCTGGAAAACTTCTCGCTGCTGCTTGCAGAATAAGAAAGGGGTTTGGAACAATGGCTGATTTTGATGTGATCGTAATCGGAGCGGGACCCGGAGGGTATCTTGCGGCGGAACGCGCCGGACAGGCGGGGCTGAAGGCGCTGCTTATAGAGAAACAGCACATCGGCGGAACCTGCCTCAATGAAGGATGCATCCCGACCAAAACGCTGCTGCACAGCGCAAAGCTTTATGATGCGGCAGTGAACGGCGCACCGTACTGCGTGACGGTGGAGGGAGCAACACTGAACCATCAGGCAGTCGTCGCACGCAAAAGAGCCGTTACGGCGAACCTTGTGGCAGGCGTGAAAGCCGGGCTGAAGGCAGCAAAGGTGAAGACGGTCGAAGCTCCCGCTGTGATTCAGGGAAGAGACGAAGCCGGATTTGCCGTAGAAGCTGGCGGAGAGGTGCACCACGGGAAGAACCTGATCCTTGCTGTGGGATCCCATCCGATTGTGCCCGGAATTGAAGGACTTGCAGAATGCCTGAAGAGCGGGTTTGTACTTACCAGCACGGAGCTTCTGGAGATTGCGGAAGTGCCCCAAAAACTGTGCGTGATCGGCGGCGGCGTGATCGGGCTTGAAATGGCTACCTATTTTGCCATGGCCGGCACGAAGATTGAGATTGTGGAAGCAACCGGAAAAGTTGCCGGAGCTCTCGATGCAGATGCCACGGCTGTGATTCAAAAGGCCAGTGAAAAACTCGGTATGAACTTCCGGCTAAACACGAGAGCGGTTTCATTCGCTGACGGAACGGTAACGGTGGAAGCGGACGGGAAGCGGGAAGAGATAGCTTGCGATAAAGCACTGCTGTGCATCGGAAGGGCAGCCAATCTGGAAGGCTACGGACTGGAAAATATCCATGTACCGACAGCAAACAGGGCAATCTCGGTGGATGAGCACTGCATGACAGGCATCCCGGGTGTTTATGCCGTGGGTGACTGCAACGGAACAGGAATGCTTGCCCATGTTGCTTATCGCCAGGCAGAGGTTGCCGTAAACCATATTCTCGGAAAGGACGATCCGATGCGCTGGGCATGCGTGCCGAGCCTTGTGCACACCGAACCGGAAGCGGCTTTCGTCGGCCAAAGTTTGGAAGAGGCAAAGGCAAACGGAATTGATGCTGTTGGGGTGAAACTCAGCATGAACTATTCCGGACTGTACCTCGCAGAGAATGAAAACGGCCAGGGGATTATCAAGGCAGTATTTGACAAAAAGAAGAAGACGATGATCGGCGCGACGATTGTCGGCGGACCGGCATCGGAGCTGATTACCATCTGCGGGATGATGATCGATAATGAACTGCCGGTAGAGAGAATGAAGTCTTACGTCTTCCCGCATCCGACCTGCGCAGAAGCCATTCGGGAAGCTATTTTTGCAGCAAAATTATAAGGAGAGAAAAGAAATGTCAAAGGAACAGTTTTACGATCCGCAACAGATTTTCAGCGAAAAAGATATTCATTTTGAAGATATTCCCGTTTTTTCGTATCAGAAAACGGCAAAAGAACAGTTTGAGAGCGGGAGATTTACGAAAGAAGACCTCCTGACCATCTGGCGCGACATGCGTTATATCCGTGAGTTTGAGAACATGCTGCTCTCCGTACGCACCAAGAAGAATTTCAACGGTGTGGAGTATATGTACACGGGGCCTGCTCACCTTTATATCGGGGAAGAGGCGGCAGCAGTAGGCGAGGCCTTCAGCCTTCGCCCGGAAGACTTTGTATTCGGCAGCCACCGCAGCCACGGCGAAGTGCTTGCCAAAGGGCTTTCCGCCATTGAGAAACTCCCTGAAGAGGAACTGAAAAAGAGAATTGAGGGCGTTTTCAACGGGAGAATTCTCAATATTGTGAAAGAACACTGCAGCGAGACCGACACGAAAAAGCTGGCAGTCAAATTCTTCCTGTACGGGCTGATTGCAGAACTCTTCGGCAGAGAGACCGGGCTTTCCAAAGGCCTCGGCAACTCCATGCATCTGTTTTTCGTGCCGTTCGGAATCTATCCGAACAACGCAATTGTCGGCGGCTCCGGCCCGATTTCCGCGGGCGGCGCACTCTTTAAGAAGGTCAATAAGGAAGAAGGCATCGTTGTTTGCAACATCGGAGACGGATCCATCGGATGCGGGCCGGTATACGAATCGATGAACTTCTCGGCAATGGATCAGTACAATACCCTCTGGGAAGAAGGATTCAAGGGCAATCTGCCGATCATCTTTAACATTATGGACAACGGATATGCCATGGGCGGCCGCACAAACGGAGAGACAATGGCTTATCACAATGTAGCACGCCTGGGAGCCGGTGTTGCCGTAAACCAGATGCATGCAGAACGCATCAACGGAATGAATCCGCTTGCGGTTGTGGATGCATACGACAGAAAGCTGCCGCTCGTCAAGAGCGGAGAAGGCCCTGTGCTGCTGGACGTTGTGACTTACCGTTACAGCGGACACTCGCCCTCTGACCAGAATGCCTATCGTTCCAGAGAAGAGATTGAGGCCTGGCAGAAGATCGACAGCATTCAGACCTTTAAGGCAGAACTTCTGGAAGCCGGCATCGCTGCGGAAGAAGATTTCGCAGCACTGGAAGCCGAGGTAACCGGGAATATTGAAGAAGCATTTCTGCTTGCCGTAGATGAGACAATTTCTCCGAGAATGAACTTCGAAAAGGAACCGGATGCCATTGAGAAATACATGTTCTCCAATGAGAAGATTGCAAAGATGGCAGACAGGGAGCCGGATGTGCTGGGACCGAAAGAAGAAAACTCCCGCTGGAAGAAGATCCAGAAAAAAGCGCATTACGCTTTCAAAGAGGACGGAACACCGGTTCCGGCCAGCACGGTTTACAGCTACAGAGACGCTATTTTCGAACCGATTTTTGACAAGTTTTATGAAGATCCTACCCTCATCTCCTACGGAGAAGATGTGCGTGAATGGGGCGGCGCTTTCGGCGTATACACGGGGATGTATGAGTCGATTCCCTTCCACCGGTTGTTTAACAGCCCGATTTCCGAGGCTACGATTGTGTCATCCGGTGTGGGATATGCGATGCTCGGCGGCCGTTGCGTGATTGAGCTGATGTATGCCGACTTTATGGGCCGAGCGGGCGATGAAATTTTCAACCAGCTCGCCAAATGGCAGGGTATGACTGCCGGCCAGATTAAAATGCCGGTGGTGCTGAGAATTTCGGTCGGCGCATTGTACGGCGCACAGCATTCCCAGGATTGGACAAGTCTCGCGGCTCACGTACCGGGGCTGAAGGTCGTCTTCCCGGCAACGCCGTACGACGCAAAGGGCATGATGACAGCCGCTTTGAACGGAACTGACCCGGTGCTCTTCTTTGAAAGCCAGAGACTTTACGGCAAGGGCGATGAATTCAAAACGGTACCTGCCGAGAGCTACGAGATAGAAATCGGCGAGCCGGATATCAAGCGCGCAGGATCGGACATCACGATTCTGACAGTCGGGGCTACGCTGTATTCTGCCATGAAGGCAGCAAAAGAACTGGAAGAAAAGTACGATATTTCTGCGGAGATTATTGATGCACGCAGCCTGGTGCCTTTCAATTATGAGAAAGTTGTTGAGTCCGTTAAAAAGACGGGCAAGATTGTGCTCGCCTCCGATGCCTGTGCAAGAGGCAGCCATCTGAACGATGTGGCACGCAATATCACGGAGCTCTGCTTCAATTATCTCGACGCACCTCCCGTGCTGATCGGGGCGCAGAACTGGATCACTCCGTGTGCAGAGCTGGAGAAGGAATTCTTCCCGCAGGCACAGTGGATTCTGGATGCGATTGATCAGAAGATCATGCCCCTCGGCATCAGCAAGCCAGCCCATAACTTCACACCCGTAGAACAGATCAGACGCGAAAAGAAGGGCGTATGATGCAGAAAGAGGATTCCGCACTCGGCTTCAAAATTCGGAGCATGATACCGGAGCTCAGCAAATCGGAAGCGCTGGTGGCAGAGTATATTGCAGGATGCCCGGAAGAAGTCATCAATCTTTCCGTCAGTGCGTTGGCGGATTGCTGCGGAGTCTCGGAACCGACGGTGGTCAGAGCCTGCAGAAATCTCGGCTTTTCCGGATACCAGGCTTTGAAAATAGCGCTGATCCAAAGCATCAGCGCTCCGGTTTCGTTTGCCGGAGAGGAAGTAACGGCGGAAGACAGCATGTCAACTGCCGTGCAAAAGGTGTTCGGGGCCGCTTCGGATGCCATTGCGCTTACCAGAAGCAGTTTAGACACGGCAGCAATGGAAAAGGCTGCGGATACACTGTTAAACGCAAAAAGAGTTTTTATCTTCGGTGTGGGAGGCAGCGCGGCAGTTGCAACGGATGTGCAGCATAAATTCCTTCGTCTGGGACTGGATGCACATGCGCTGTCAGACGTCAATCTGCAAACCATTACGGCGGCTTATGCGGGAGAGCGGGATGTTGTGTTTGCAATCAGCCATTCCGGGTCCTCAAAGGTCGTGGTGGACAACACCAGACTTGCCAAGAACAACGGGGCTACCGTGATCAGCCTGAGCTCGATGGGAAAATCACCGCTGACGGAGTTTGCAGATATTTCCCTGTACACTGCGGCAAATGAGACGAGATACCGTATTGTAGCGATTTCATCGCGGATTGCAGAGTTAACCATTATTGACACACTGTATTCGTATATGTCCTTTCGGGCGAGAAAGGCCGAAAACCTGATTATCGAAAAAGCAATAGAGGATCAGATGTACTGAATGTGCAGAGAGGATAACAAATGAAAAATTTGGTTGAGTTTTCCAGAAGATACGGATCGGATCCGGAACTTGTCTTGGCAGGCGGCGGCAACACATCCATGAAAGAAAACGGAATCCTCTATGTAAAGGGATCCGGCTGCAGCCTCAGCACGATTGAGGAAGAGAACTTTGTGGCGATGAACCTTGAAAAGCTGCTGGCAATTCTGAACAAAGAGTATCCGACGGATGACAAGGAGAGAGAAGCGCAGTTTCTCGCGGATGTCGGTGCAGCGAAACTTCCGGGAGAGGAAAAGAAGCGCCCAAGCGTAGAAGCTTTGCTGCACGGGCTGTTTCGCCAGCGTTATGTGCTGCATCTCCATCCTGCCCTTGTGAACGGACTGACCTGCGGAAAAGACGGAAAAAGAATTGCGGAAGAGCTTTTCCCAAAGGCAATCTGGGTAGATGCATGCCGACCGGGATATACCCTTGCCAAGCTGCTCTCTGACCGGATCGGACCGGAAACCGACACGGTTTTACTGCAGAATCATGGGGTGTTTTATGCATCCGAAACACCGGAAGGGCTGGAAAAACTGCTTGAGGGTATGATGACAGCGCTGAAGAACCGCCTTCCCGGGGAAATCCCTGAAAAGCTGGAAGAGGTGGAGCTGTCCAAACCTTTTACGCCGGACCACATTGTATATTGCGGGGTGGGGCCAGAGCTCCCGAACACGGTGAATGCACATCTTCTGTATCGGGATGCACAGAAAATCAACTGGTATGCAAAATCGTTCAGCGGGCCGCTGCCGCTGGAAAAAGAGCTGGTTGACTTTATTCTGAACTGGGAAGCAGAGTCCTATCGAAAAAAACAAAGTTGAGAATCATACAGACCATAGAAAGAAGGAGCAAACAATGACATTTGAAGAGGCAAAGGTTTATGCGGCAGAGCATGTCGGCGATAGACCTTCTTATCCGGGAAGACTCTCCGGTAAAATCGCAGTAGTGACCGGCGGTGCGCAGGGATTCGGATTCGGCATTGCACATGCACTGATCCGGGAAGGCGCAGAGGTTGTTATTGCAAACAGAGGCGAAAAACAGGGTCAGGCAGCAGTGAAGGAACTTGGGGAACACAGCTTTTTTGCACAGTGCGACGTGTCGGTTCCGGAATCGGTGGAAAACCTGATGATTCAGGCAGTGGAACATTTCGGCGGGATTGATTTGTTCGTTTCCAACGCCGGAGTGCTGAAAGCAGGAAGCCTGCATGATATGACACCCGAGAATTTTGAACAGGTCACGAAGATCAATTATAATGGATACTTCCTGTGCGCAAAATATGCCAGTGAGATTATGAAGGCTGAGTATGAGGCTGACCCGAGCCGCTGGTATGATATCGTGCAGATCAATTCCAAATCCGGACTGGTCGGCTCCAAGGCGAATTTTGCTTATGCCGGCGGAAAATTCGGAGGGATCGGCCTGACACAGAGCTTTGCCTTGGAACTCGTCCCCTGGCAGATCAAGGTGAATTCGGTATGCCCCGGCAATTATTATGACGGACCGCTGTGGTCAGATCCTGAAAAGGGGCTTTTTGTACAGTATCTGAATGCAGGGAAGGTACCAGGAGCCAAAACGGTGGAAGATGTGAAGGAATACTATCTCTCCAAATCACCCATCCGGCGCGGGTGCACACCGGAAGATGTGGCAAAAGCAATCTTCTATTGTGTGGAACAGACTTTTGAAACCGGCCAGGCTATTCCGGTAACCGGCGGGCAGACTATGCTGAACTGAGGATGCCATGGACAGAGAGATTACGTTTCTGAATGCGGCGACGGCTGAGCAACGGCTTGAGAACCTGAGAACGTTGCTTGCGGAAGAGAAGGAGAAACCGATCGTCCTGCCCCAGTATTCCAATAACCATATTCACACGACGTTTTCTTTTTCCCCCTATTCTCCCACAGCAGCAGTATGGGCTGCGCGCAGGGCAGGGTTGTCCACAGCAGGGATTATGGATCATGACAGTATCGGAGGAGCTTCCGAATTCCGAAAGGCCGCAGCGCTTGCCGGGATAGGATCTACCTGCGGTGTTGAAATGAGGATCAGCTGGAAAGAGACACCCTTTGCCGACAGGCGTATCAACAATCCGGATCAGCGCGGCGTTGCCTATATGACATTTCACAGCATCCGTGAGAGATATTTCGGGCAGACGGCAGAGTTCCTGAAACCGTATCGGGAACGCAGGAATGCACGGAACATTCGGATGCTCGAGAATATCCGGGAGAAAACAGGAATTGCGCTCGATTTTGAAAGGGATGTGCTTCCTCTTTCGGAATATCGGAACGGCGGAAGCGTGACAGAGCGGCACCTCCTGTTTGCGCTGGCAAAAAAAGTGATTCCGGATGGGACCGAAGAAGAGCAATATCGGCTGCTCGGACAATACAAGGCAGGACTGATCCACGAGGTGTATATTGAGCCGACGGATGAGCTGATGACGCTGTCAGAAGCGATTGCCTTTGCAAAAGAGGTAGATGCCATTCTTTGCTACCCTTATCTCGGAGATGTGACAGATTCACCTACGGGGGATAAAAAAGCCGCGAAATTTGAAGATGATTATCTGGATGAGTTGATTGCCTATTTGCCGACTGTCGGGATTCCGGCAGTGACCTATATGCCGTCACGCAACACGGAAGCTCAGCTGAGACGCCTGATGAATCTTTGTGAAACCCATCACCTGAAGCAGATCTCCGGAGAAGATATCAATTCTCCGTCACAGAGTTTTATCTGCAAACAACTGGCAGACCCGAAATATGCCCATCTTGTGGATGCGGCATGGGAACTTGTTGAAAGAGAAAGAGAGGGCTAACCTATGAAAACGAGAGCAGTCCGTTTATACGGGGAGATGGATCTTCGCCTGGAAGAGTTTGACCTCCCTGAAATGAAGGATGATGAGATCCTTGCGAGAGTAATATCAGACAGCCTTTGCGCATCCTCCTACAAGGCAGCAAAGCAGGGCACTGCCCATAAGCGCGTGCCTGCGGATGTGGCGGAAAACCCTGTGATTATCGGCCATGAGTTCTGCGGGGAAATTGTAAAAGTTGGGAAAAAGTGGGCAGATACCTTTCAGGCAGGAAACCGGTTTATTATCCAGCCGGCACTGAATTACAAAGGAAGCCTCTATGCACCGGGGTACTCCTACCGATACATCGGGGGAGATGCGACCTATATTGTTATCCCCAATGAAGTAATGGAAATGAACTGCCTGATCCCTTATGAAGGGAAGAGCTTCTTTGCAGGATCGATGACGGAGCCCTACAGCTGCGTAATCGGAACTTTCCACGCGATGTATCATACGACTTCCGGCAGTTATGTGCATCATATGGGAATCCGGGAAGGCGGAAAGATGCTGATGCTCGCCGGAAACGGGCCGATGGGGCAAGCCGCAATTGACTATATTCTGCATTGTGACAGACGCCCTTTGTTGCTGGTTGTTACAGGCAGGAGACAGGAGCAGCTTGACCGGCTCGCCCAGTTGCTGACAGCAGAAGACGCGGCAGCGAACGGAATTACACTGCAGTATTTCAACACGGCGAAGTGTGAAGATGCCAAAGCGGAACTGCTTGCTCTCACGAACGGGACGGGCTATGATGATGTGCTGGTGTTTACACCGGTTACTTCTATGGTTGAACTCGGGGATGAACTGCTTGCAACTGACGGATGCCTGAACTTCTTCTCGGGCCCGAGCGATAAAAACTTTAAAGCGCAGTTTAATTTCTATAATGTGCATTATGCTTCGACGCATGTTGTGGGTACTTCCGGCGGAAACACGGAGGATATGAAGGAAGCAGTTGCCATGATGGGCGAGGGAAAGATCAACCCGTCCATTCTGGTATCACACATCGGAGGACTCAACGCCGTTGCGGAAGCGACGAAGCACTTACCGGAGCTTCCGGGCAGCAAAAAGCTGATTTATACGGGGATTGAGCTCCCGCTGACTGCCATTGCAGACTTTGAAAAGCTTGGAAAGGAAGATCCCTTCTTTGCAAAACTGGACGAACTGTGCAAGGCAAATAACGGATTGTGGAGCGCGGAAGCTGAGAAATATTTGCTGGAGACAAAAGACAGGAAGTAATTTCTGTTTACAAGGATGAAACTGAGAATCGGCATACCGTTGCAGCGGATCGCCTGCGGCGGTGTGCCGATTCTGAATATGATGAGCATAAGAGGAAGAACCAATGCTGAGAATACTCCCTATTGCCAGCGGATCGACCGGGAATTGCATGTTGGTGGACGTCGATGGCAGAAAAATCATGATTGATCTCGGGGTTCCGGTTAAAACGCTGCTGAAAACCCTGAGCGATAACGCTTATTCCTGCAGAGATGTTGATGCGGTGCTGATTACCCATACACATTCCGACCATGTGAAAGGGCTGGATGTCTGCATGAAGCAGATTGATGCTCCGATTTATATGAGCAGTACATCAAAAGGAACCCTTATGATGGAGCAGGCTATCGCACTGCTTTACGGAGAAAAATCAGAAATATTGCAAGGCTTGTGGGTTACGGCGATTCGAACCTCACATGACTGCCCGGGCAGTATCGGCTTTCGGATTGAGACAGAAGATACATGCCTCGGCTATATCACGGACCTCGGCGTTATCCCGGAGAGCACTATGGAGCTGCTGTTCGGATCGCAATGCATCGTAATTGAATCAAATCACGATGTAGAGATGCTGCGCTACGGGAAATATCCGTTTTTTCTGAAGAAAAGAATTCTGTCAGAAAAGGGGCACCTTTCCAATGATGCATGTTCTGAGGCAATTGCCCGCTTTGCCGAGCGAGGGACGAAAAATTTTCTGTTGGCGCATCTCAGCCGGGAAAATAACAGACCCGATCTGGCTTTGGATTGTGCACGGAAGGCGACTGCCGGGATGAATGTGCAGATCGAAGTGCTGCCGGTTTACGGGGAGAATATCATTGAGGTGTCGGAATGATCTACATCGGATGCCATTTATCCGTAACGGACGGATATGAAGCAATGGGGAAAACAATGGTGGAGTTCGGAGGAAATACGTTTGCTTTTTTCACCCGAAACCCACGCGGAGGAAAAACAAAAGAGATCACCCGTGAGGATGCTTCGGCATTGAATGAGTTGCTGAAGAAAGAACAGTTCGGTCCTCTCGTTGCCCACGGCAGCTATACGATGAATCTCTGTTCTGCAAAGCCTGAGACAAGGGACAACGGCTTCGACATGCTGAAGCAGGATCTGCAGAGAATGGAAATGATCCCGGGGAATTACTATAATTTTCATCCTGGAGCACATACCGGGCAGGGAGTTGAAACCGGTATCCGGCAGATTGCAGAGGCACTCAACAGGGTGATGACACCGGAAATGCACACGACCGTTTTGCTGGAAACAATGGCAGGAAAGGGTTCGGAAATAGGAGGAACATTCGAAGAACTGGCGGAAATTATCAGGCTTGTCGCTTGCAAGGATAAAATCGGGGTGTGCTTTGACACCTGTCATACCTGGGATGCAGGATATGATCTTGTGAATGATTTTGACCGGGTTCTGAAACGTTTTGATGAAGTGATCGGATTGGAACGCCTGATGGCGGTGCATTTTAATGACAGTAAAAACCCGTGCGGGTCTCACAAAGACCGGCACGAAAAACTTGGAGAGGGGTATCTCGGACCGGAAACCATGAAGAAAATCGCCCAACACACTGCGCTGGCCGGAAAACCGTTTATTTTGGAGACACCGAATGATGATGAGGGATACAGAAAGGAGATCGGCATCGTCAAAGATTGGTTCAGGTGATGAACTCTCCATAATAGAAGTTATTTGCATATTTCAGGCTTTTTTCATTTTGTCTCCTGATCAGAAAAAGCTTTACAAGGAGAACAGAACCATATATACTGTGGTCGGAGAAGTAGAATAATTATCAAGCACAAAAACGACCGATTACAGGTTCAGTTGGGAGAAGGAGACTTTCAAATGCAGTACAGAAAAGACCGAAGAGGAAATGACCTGAGCATTCTCGGATACGGTTGTATGCGATTTTCCAAAAAAGGCAGCGGAATTGACATCGAAAAGGCTGAAAAAGAACTTTTAGCTGCTTATCATGCCGGTGTGAATTATTTTGACACAGCCTATATTTATCCGGGCAGTGAGGCTGCAGTGGGGGAAATCTTTGCACGCAATCACATCCGGGATCAGGTCAACATAGCGACCAAGCTGCCGCAGTATTTGATCGGAAACCGAGCGGCACTGGACCGCTATTTTAATGAGGAACTGAGCCGCCTGCGCACAGATCACGTGGACTATTACCTGATGCATCACCTTACCGATGTGGCCATGTGGGAGAAACTGAAGAAGGTTGGAATCCTGGACTGGATTCAGGAGAAGAAGCAGGCCGGAGCCATTCGGAATATCGGCTTCTCCTATCACGGGAATACCGACAACTTTCTGAAGATTCTCAATGACTATGATTGGGATTTCTGCCAGATTCAGTATAATTATCTGGATGAGGTGGCACAGGCAGGAAAAGCCGGACTCCAGGCGGCAGCAGCCAAGGGGATCCCGGTGATGATTATGGAACCACTGCGCGGCGGGAAACTGGTGAATATGTTGCCGGAAGCGGCTAAGAGCGCCATGAAAAACAGCGGCCGCGACTGGAGCCCGGCGGAATGGGGCTTGAGATGGCTGTATAATCAGGCGGAAGTCACCGTTGTACTATCCGGAATGAACTCTCTTGAAATGGTAGAAGCAAACTGCCGCACGGCAAGTGTTGCTGCGGCAGGGACTCTGACGGAAGAAGATTTTGATACACTGGAGAAGGTCAAGCGAGCGATTCGGGAAAAAGAAAAAGTCGGCTGTACAGGATGCCGCTATTGCATGCCATGCCCGAAAGGCGTGGATATTCCGGGAATCTTCCGCTGTTATAACACGATGTTTACGGAATCAAAGAGTGCGGGACGGTCTCAATTTATTCAGACGGTAGGCCTTACAAAAGAACCGGCTTTTGCTTCCCAGTGCATTCGCTGCGGGAAGTGTGAACAGCACTGTCCGCAAAGCATTCCGATCCGGGAGAAACTGCAGGAAGCGGATCGTGCTTTGCGCCCGTTACCCTATAAAATCGCGATTCAAACGGCACGCGCTTTTATGTTTCGGAATCCTTCGAAAAAATAATTTTTGTATTTGCAGCTCTGATATAACACAGGATGCATGTAGCCTCCCGATTCCGGGTTTTCGCTGCATGCATCCTGTGTTCTTGATAAGAACGATAGTATTGTTTTATGCCATCGATTCTTTCGGATCGTTCTGCCGGTATTGCGCTTTGCTCACGCCGAGAATGAATCTGCCGAACTCTCTCAATCCGGGGATCATGAGCAGCACACCGACGACTTTGCCTTTCCCAAAGGCATTTGCCAGCTTGAGGCTTTCCGGGATAAAGAGGATCAATTTTACGGCTAAAACAGCATAATAGACAACAGTGCCCAGACCAAGCATAGTGGAAATAAAAGCACCTATTGTGCAAACATCGGTAAGAACGCCGAACCAACCGTTCCAGCAAAGGGAGAATTCTTTATAGCTGTTCAAAAACGGGATGAGGCTGTGCCAGCCCGGTTTTCCGGCTTTACGGAGGAGACACCATCTGCCGATCAGCAGGAAAAGCATGCTGACGGCCTGCAGGGCGAACAGATACGGAGTGAGGCTGACTGCCTTCTCGGAGGCAAGGGGTTTTCCGTCGTAATTCGGAGAGAGAAAGTTGTTGACTTTGTCCTCAAACTCCTCCTGACTGGTAAAAGCACCGACTTTGATAAAACCGACTTTTCCTTCTTTGTCAATAAAGATGGTAGTCGGGAAGCCGGGGACCGTGAGAAAATCCAGCGCATCTCCCGCGAGACCCATCGGGAAGGAGAGCGAGTGGGAGGTTTTATAATTGGAGATAATTTCCATTGTGTCATTCGGGTCGCCGGATACCGAGAGAATTACCATTCGGTCGCTGTTGGCCTGATAGACGGTTTCCATTTCCGGAAATTCTCTTTCACAGGGGCCACACCAACTGGCAAAAACATTGAGCACAACCAGATCCTTTTCCTTCAGAAGTTCGGAAAGTGTGGCGGTGGTTCCGTCTGTCAGAGATACGGTGAAATCAGGCATTGCCTGGCCGGGTTCAACACCGATGCCGGATTCCGCATATGCGGAAACACCCAGTGCAGCAAGCAACAAAACTGCCAATAAAACACTCATCAATTTTTTCATAATCATACATTCCCTTTCGTTTCATTTTCTTTGTGACTTCATGATAGCATATGATTTGTCACAGTACTGTCACACAGGAGAATAGAGAACGGAAAGACAAATAAAACCGCCTGATTTTACATCGATATCAGGCGATAATCTATGAAGTTCTGTGAGGAGTTACCGTACACTTGTGTTAGTAAATATGCAATAAGAAATCTCTTAATTCCAGCACCCATGCGGGGATTTTGTCACCCTTAATAATCATTTCTCCGTTCACATATTCCGCAACTTCTACAAACCCATTGTAGTTATCAAAAAAGTGAGCTTCATCACAATAGGGCAGTATCTTCATGACAGCATCCCATCGCCCGGCGAAACGTCGTTGTACATCTTCTTCATGGATATTATGCCCCCCGTGTGCAACGCGATTTTCAATACGCTGCAGACATTCTTCAACGCTATCAAGACCGATATAATAAAGTCGGACAGAATATCCTTTCTCTCTTGCTTCTTGTGCGGTAATCTCTGTTTTATGACCAGAAAGGGTAGTTTCCTGCGTGAAGCTGATTCCTTTGTCCAGACATGCCCGGATCCGTTCCAAAGCGATCTTCCCGCCAAGAATGGCGCTGCCGCCGTTCTCGGCGGTAATTTTATCCACATCCATAATCTGGCCAAGATCAGTTGTCTGTGTTTTTAAGACACCTGTAAGGCTGCTCTTTCCGGTGCCATTCACACCGCCGATGATGGTATAGGTCTTCATACCTTAGCCTCTTTCTGATTTTTCTTGATTTTCCTGAATTATAACACACTCACGGAGCGAGCTCAATCAGAATCAGGATATGTACTTGCGTTCATTCGATTGTCCCACCTGCTTATTGTGGAAAAGATGCTGGGCAAACCCAGACAGATAATTGATGTATTTTGCATCAATCTCGAAAAGTTTGATGTTGTCCATATTTCTCTCCCCATAAAACAAAGAGCAGGTGAAGCACCTGCTCTTGTTACGATCGCATTCAGAGTAGCGAAACACTCACTCTTAACTGTCTTGATCGGAGCCAAGAGAAGCTCGCTTTGTAAATGCCTCATTCAGGGCTGAGATACACCCACTGTAAACACATATATTATATGCTCCCAGCAGCCATTTCGTCAAGAGGATAAGAGCAATTTTCAGAAAATTCATAAAGACCTCAATCGTAATACTACGATTTGAGGGTTGAGAGATTTCTTTCGGCCGTTTTAATGCTTCTTATTAAACTAAAGCCAATACTGACGAACAACTTCTTCAGGCTTCTTAGATATATCCACACTCCGAATTTCGCCAGCCCATTCGTAAATATCTTCAAATAGAAATCGGTGGATTGCCTTATAATGTTCAAAATCAAAATTGCCGTATAAAGGATGTTCTGACAGCTCAGAGTCCTTCATTAGCGTCATGCCGGCTTCAACCAGTGCCAGCTGGTCCTCATTATGAATACCCAGTTTATTGATAAGGCAGGTAGTTCCCGGATAGCAATCAGACGTGATAGAATCGATACTGTAGCCCATCAGACGGACACTCCGGCTTTTTTAAGCAACAGCTTCAAATATTCCTCTTTTGACATTTGATTCAGCAGCACCTGACGGCACCAATCCACACATTCAGTGTCTATATGAAGGCCTTCAATCTCCACGGAAGCAAACGCATTTTCAATTGACCGTTCAATAGATTCCTCGTGACTCATTGGACACCCTCCTATGAATACCTTGTTGGAATTATGGCTTTTAAGAATAAATACAAAACCTGACGGAAAACCGTCAGGTTTTTAAAAGTTGCGGGGGAAGGATTTGAACCAACGACCTCCGGGTTATGAGCCCGACGAGCTACCAGCTGCTCTACCCCGCTATATTCATTTAGCTTAAATAGACTACCACACGGGAAGGGAAATGTCAAGAAAAATTTTTCTTTTCGATAGAAAAGCCGGCAGGGAAACCCTGCCGGCTTAAAGTGCTGAACATTAAAGCTCTTCTACAATGATGGAATCAGCGGCATTCTTACGGATGCTGGCAATGCCGTTTTTGCAGCCATCCTTGGAGACATAGCCTTCACCGGTCAGAATGATTTCACCGTTGCCGGCTTTGAGACGGAAACGGTATTCACCTTTCTTGTCGCGGTAGAGCTCAAACTTGGGGTTGGCTGCTTTTTCGAAGCCTTCCTTGGTCTGGTCCTCAAGGTTTGCTACAGGAGCATTTTTCTGAACGCTGGCAATGCCGTTTTTGCATGCATCGACAGAAGAATAGGTTTCGCTGGTGCCGATAATCTCGCCGTTGCGAGCTTTGAGGTTGAACATCGGCCCGGATTTGGCCTGCTTGATCACAAATTTACCCATAGGGATACCTCCTGATTGATAGTTTCAAAATGAGATGAAACTATAATATCACACCAGCAAAATTTTTACAATAAAAATTTAGTGAGCTTACATCAGGCTGCGATAAAGGGCAGCGATTTCTTCCACACTGGTGTCACGGGGATTGCCGGGGCAGCAGGCATCTGCGAAGGCGCTTTCGGAGAGGAACTGAACGTCTTCATCCTTTACGATCTCCTTGAGATCAGCCGGAATGCCAACATCGGCACCGAGCTTTTTCACGGCAGCAATCGTGGCAGCTGCGGCTTCGTCATCCGTCATGGAATCGATGTAAGGAACTTCCATGGCTCTGCCGATAGCGCGATAGCGATCACCGGCGACAGGCTTGTTATACTCAAGGCCGAGAGGAAGAAGAATTGCGCAGGCAACACCGTGCGGGGTGTCATACAGAGCACTCAGGCCATGTGCCATGGAGTGGACAATACCGAGACCGACATTGGAGAAGCCCATGCCCGCAATGTACTGACCGAGAGCCATACCCTCACGACCGTCGGGATCATTCTCAACAGCGTTACGGAGATTTTTGGCAATCAGGCGGATTGCTTCCAGATGGAACATATCGGAAATGGCGCAGTGGCCCTTGGTGATATAGCCTTCAATGGCGTGCGTGAGAGCATCCATACCGGTGGCAGCGGTCAGCGGCTTGGGCATGGAATACATCATTTCGGGATCAACAACAGCAACTTCAGGAATGTCATTTACATCGACGCAGACGAACTTCCGCTTCTTCTCAACGTCAGTGATAACATAGTTGATGGTCACTTCTGCGGCTGTACCGGCAGTCGTCGGAACGGCGATGGTGAACACAGCGTGCTTTTTGGTGGGAGCAACGCCTTCGAGAGAACGGACATCGGCAAATTCAGGATTGTTGACAATGATTCCGATTGCCTTGGAAGTATCCATGACAGAGCCGCCGCCGACTGCTATAATGCAATCTGCTTCAAATTCTTTGAATGCCTTAACGCCGTTCTGTACATTTTCGATGGTGGGATTCGGTTTGATATCGTTGTAGAACGTATGGGCAATGCCGGCAGCATCCAGAAGGTCCGTGATCTTGTTAATTTCACCGGATTTTACCACGTGGCGGCCGCATGCGATAAAAGCACGTTTGTAGCCACGGTTTGTGAGCTCCGTTACGATTTCTTTGACAGCACCAACGCCGTGATAGGAGACAGGATTCAGAACAATGCGATTAGCCATAATGCAGATCCTTTCATAAAAATAAAATTGAAAATAGGCTGACGATAGTTTCACTATCTTAATTATCATACCACATTGTGGAGACTTTTACAATAAAAAATACCTGGACAACCGGATATTTGTATAAAATCAATAAATAACCATAAAAATGGAAATCTTCTCCGCGGAAATTGCATCTTTTATTTGCTTTTAGGCAAAAATGTGAGTATAATATGCACATATCGCGATTCAGGAGGGATTTTATGAATAACGGACGCGAAAAACTCGGCAGCCGCCTTGGGTTCATTCTGCTGAGCGCAGGGTGTGCGATCGGCTGCGGTAATGTATGGAAATTCCCGTGGATGACAGGTCAGTACGGCGGGGGCGGATTTGTGCTCGTTTATGTACTTTGCCTGATTTTGCTGGGGCTGCCGTCTATGACGATGGAGTTTGCTATAGGGCGTGCTTCTCAGGCAAGCCCGGTGAAAATGTATCAGAAGCTGGAGAAACCGGGCCAGAAGTGGCACATTCACGGATATGTTGCACTAATCGGAAATCTTGCACTGATGGCGTTTTATACCGTTGTCACAGGATGGATGATGTACTATTTTGTGATGTTCCTTTTGGGGAAGAGCGCAGATCTCGGCTTTGTTGCAATGATTACGAATCCAACGGTCAATGTTGCTTATCTTGCAGTTGCGGTAGTGCTTGGATTTGCTGTTTTGAGCTTTGACCTCCAGGGAGGGCTGGAAAGAGTGACCAAGTATCTGATGGTGGCACTTTTCGTTCTGATGCTGGTTTTGGCTGTTCACAGCGGGACGCTCTCCGGTGCAAAGGAAGGGCTGAGCTTTTATCTGGTACCGGATTTCTCCAAGATCAACGGCTCGGTAATCGTCGGAGCGATGAACCAGGCATTCTTTACCCTGAGCATCGGCATCGGTTCGATGGCTATCTTCGGCAGTTATATCGGCAAAGAACACACCCTGATGGGAGAATCGGTCAGCATTATTCTGCTGGATACCTTTGTTGCAATTGTAGCCGGCTTCATCATGTTCCCGGCCTGCTTTACCTACGGCATTGAAGTAAATGCCGGCCCATCGCTTCTGTTTGACACGATGGCAACGGTCTTCAACAACATGGCCGGCGGAAGGTTCTGGGGAACACTGTTCTTCCTGTTCATGGTATTTGCGGCATTTTCAACAGAGCTTGCCGTGTTTGAGAATATTCTTGCCTGTGTACGTGAGCTGACGGGATGGAACCGCCCGAAAGGCTGCATTGTCTGCGGAATCGGAATCTTCCTTCTCGCACTGACTACGGCTCTGGGTTACAGTGTGCTTTCCTTCCAGCCGTTTGCACCCGGCAGTGCATGGCTTGACTTCTGGGATTTCATCGTCAGCACGAACTGCCTGCCGCTGGGCGCGCTGATCTTCAGCATTTTCTGCTGCTACAAAATCGGCTGGGGCTGGGATAAATTCATCGAAGAAGCCAATGCCGGCAAAGGGCTGAAAGTGCAGAACTGGATGAAGCCGATTTTCAAGTATTTCGTTCCAATCTGTGTTCTGGCCCTGTATATCTACGGCCTTGCCACGTTCGGTTGGAAGTGATTTTTCTCAAAACAAAAACCGTCTGTTCCTGTGATCGGGAACAGGCGGTTTTTCACTGAGAACGATTCGGATTACTCTATGCCGAGGACCTGATAGTCCTGTGCTTCCACAGCTTTTATGAGAGCGTCATCGGAGACATCGGCCTTCAGGGTAACAACAGCTGTGCCGAGATTGTGGTCTGCCACGGCAGACTCCACACCGTCAACAGCTTCCAGAGCCTTTTTGACGCGTGCTTCACAGTGCTGGCACATCATGCCTTCTACTTTCAAAGTTTTTGTCATGGGGGTATCCTCCTTTTTTATTTCTGCAGGTACGGCAGATGCCGCATCTGCGGATTTTTGTTTGATTTTCCGATCATGGCTTGGGTCATGAATCTTCACCAAATTGAGGCGAAGTGCGTTCATGCAGACAAAGAAGCTGGACAGCGCCATTGCTGCTGCGCCGTACATCGGTTTCATTGCAATGCCGTAGAGCCCCATAGCGAGCGGAATACAGATGGCATTGTAGAAAAATGCCCAGAAGAGATTCTGATGGATGTTGCGGATTGTTGCACGGCTCATCCGAATGGCAGCGGTGACATCGGTAAGGCGGCTTTTCATCACAACAATATCTGCGGCATCGATGGCAACATCGGTTCCAGCACCGATGGCAATGCCGATGTCCGCAACGGTGAGAGCCGGGGCATCGTTGATTCCGTCACCGACCATGGTGACTTTACCGCTTTCTTTGAGGCGGCGAATCACATCGGCTTTGCCGTCCGGGAGAACACCCGCGATTACCTCATCGACGCCCGCCTGAGTACCGATGGCTTTTGCGGTGCGTTCATTATCACCCGTCAGCATGCAGACGCGGATCCCCATTCCGCGCATTTCTGAAATTGCCCGGGCGGAATCCTCTTTGATTGTATCAGCTACAGCGATGATTCCGGCAAGACGGCCGCCGAAAGTGAAAAACAGCGGGGTTTTGCCTTCTGCAGAAAGGGAATCGGCTTTTTCAGAGAGATCAGGCGGAATAACGGCTTTGGTGGAAATGAATTTGCGGCTGCCTCCGGTAATCTCTTTATCGTCGAGCTTTGCGACGAGACCGTTTCCTGGCAGGGCTGCAAAGTCAGAGACTTCAGGGATCGTCAAGCCTGCCGAATATGCCGTGATTGCCTTTGCGAGAGGATGCTCACTCTTTCTTTCCAGCGCAGCGGCATACGTGAGAAGCTGAGACTCCTCCATGCCGCAGGGGATCAGATCTGTCACTTTCGGGAGACCTTCGGTAATGGTGCCTGTTTTATCCAGTGCAATGATCTGCGTACGCCCGGCGCCTTCCAGAGAGGCGGCTGTTTTGTAGAGGATGCCGTTTTTGGCGCCCATCCCGCTGCCGACCATAATGGCAACCGGAGTAGCAAGACCAAGTGCACAAGGGCAGCTGATCACCAGCACGGAGATTGCTCTTGCGATGGCATAGCTGAAAGGCCGGCCTGCAATCAGCCATCCGATCAGCGTCAGAACAGAGATGCCAATGACAGCCGGAACAAAAATACCGGAAACTTTATCGGCAATTCTCGCAAGGGGAGCTTTGGTGGCAGCTGCATCGGAGACGGTTCGTATAATCTGGGCGAGGGTTGTATCTTCTCCGACTCTGGTGGCACGGCAGCGAATGTATCCCTGCTGATTGATGGTTGCGGCTGACACGGCGTCTCCCGGCTCTTTGTCAACTGGGATGCTTTCTCCCGTGAGTGCGGATTCGTTAATGGAAGTGGAGCCTTCGATGATTACCCCGTCAACAGGGATGTTTTCTCCGGGGCGAACCACAAAAATATCACCGGTTTTTACGGATTCAATACCGACTTCGGTTTCCTGCCCGTCTACCAGAAGAACGGCTGTTTTCGGTGCAAGCTGCATCAAGCCTTTCAGAGCATCAGTTGTGCGGCCTTTGGACATTGCTTCAAGCATTTTGCCGATGGTGATGAGCGTCGGAATCATGGCAGCGGACTCAAAATAGAGATTCATGCCATACTTCATGACGGTGGCATGGTCACCTTCTCCCATAGCGAGGATCATGAGAAACAGCTCGGCAAGAGAATAGACAAAGGAAGCGGTGGAACCGAGAGCCACGAGGGTGTCCATATTCGGAGCACCGTGAAACAGAGAACGAAAGCCGGAGGTAAAGAACTTCCCATTGATGATCATGACTGCGATGGCGAGCAGCATCTCGAAAACACCGAGAAAGACGTGATTTTCAAAGGCTCGCGGTGCCGGCCAACCCCACATCATGTGCCCCATGGAAAAATACATCAGAACGAGAAGAATCACACCGGAGAAGAGAAGCCTTTTCCTGAGCTTCGGGGTTTCCGTATCTTTCAGAGCTTCGTCATCCGCCCAGGAGGGTGCGGAAGTTTCTGCGCTGTTTTTTTGTGAGGTGCCCTTCGGAGCAGCTCCGTACCCCGCTTCGGTTACGGCACGGATGATATCTGCCGGGGAGGCAGAACCTTCTACCCCCATGGAATTGGTCAGAAGGCTGACGGAACAGCTGCTGACACCGGGAACTTTTGACACCGCTTTTTCCACTCTGGCGCTGCAGGCTGCACAGCTCATTCCGGTTATTGTATATTGATCCATAAAAACCTTCTTTCTACTTACTTCATTACTTTCTGAAGGGTGGTGACGAGCTCATCGATTGTCTCTTCCCGGCCTGAGCGAATGTCATTCACAACGCAGGTTTTGATATGGGAGGCAAGCAGTGTTTTGCTGAAGCTGTTCAATGCACAGTTTACGGCAGAAACCTGCACAAGAATATCAGGGCAATAGGCATTGCTTTCCAGCATGTTTTGCAAACCGCGTACCTGACCTTCAATCCGCTTCAGGCGGTTCATGAGATCTTTGTATTCCTGTTCGCTGCGATGCTTTTTCCGCTCTCCGCAGCAGCATTCCGCATCCACATCAGAATCTGAAACAGGACTGCAGCAATGATCTTTTTCCATTGAGGGCTCCTTTCCAACGTCTAAAATAATACCCCAAGGGGGTATTCACTTTCTGAAAAGAATAATATACCTCCCGGGGGTATTTGTCAATGATAAATTGTATTTTTTCGATGGCAGGAAAAAGAATTCAATTATTGAAGGATGCAGAACTACAGAAAGGTCAGAATCTGCTGCCAGACAGGGAGGAGTTTCTCGAGCGTCCAGGCGGCATTTGCCGGGCTGGTAGAAGGGAGGCAAATTGCTTCCCGAGCAATCTGCGGTTGAATGTATTTGCGGAAAAGAGATTCCGCCTTGCGGCCGTTCACGTAAATCTGCCGGATGGGAGCATGATTCAGAATGGGAGAGAGATCGTTTACTGCCACATCGCGGATACTGCTGTCAGAAGAGCCCGAGATGGAACAGGAAGCGATCACGTCCCACACGGCAATGCCGTAAGAGAGCAGAAATGCTTCGCGTTCTTCTTTCGTTTCGGGTACAGGCTCATCGAACAGAAGAGCAAGAACCTTCCAGAACCGATTTTGAGGATGCCCGTAAAAATAGGCCATCTCCCGTGATTTGGCAGAAGGGAAACTACCAAGGATCAAAACACGGGATTTTTCATTCCAGGTAGGCGGGATGGGATGAGTGAGAGCCTGTTGTGCCATAAAAGCCTCCAAAAACGGGCAGGGATTGACCCTGCCCGAAGAAATTGATCCGTTTATTCCAGCTCAAAAGCACCGGTATACAGCTGATAATATTGACCCTTTGCAGCAATCAGCTCTTCGTGAGTGCCGCGCTCAATAATTCTGCCGTGTTCCAGAACGAGAATCACATTGGCGTTTTTCACCGTGCTCAACCGATGCGCAATCACAAATACCGTGCGGCCCTGCATCAGGGCATCCATCCCGGCGGAGACGATCTGCTCAGTGCGGGTGTCGATGGAGGATGTGGCTTCGTCGAGAATCATGACGGGAGGATCCGCCACAGCGGCCCTTGCAATGGCAAGAAGCTGGCATTGCCCCTGGGAGAGATTGCTGCCGTCTCCTGCCAGAACAGTCTGGTATCCCTGCGGAAGACGGGTGATAAAGCTGTCGGCTCCGGAGAGTTTTGCAGCAGCAATGCATTCCTCATCGGTGGCATCCAGCCTGCCGTAACGGATGTTATCCATGACGGTTCCGGTGAAGAGCACCGTATCCTGCAGAACCATACCGAGGGAGCGACGGAGGCTCGGTTTCCGGATTTTATTGATATTAATGCCGTCATATCGGATTTTACCGTCGGCAATGTCATAGAAGCGATTGATCAGGTTGGTAATGGTGGTTTTGCCCGCGCCCGTCGACCCAACGAATGCGATTTTCTGGCCGGGCTTGCCATACAGCGTGATGTTGTGAAGAATCACTTTATCGGGATTGTAGGCAAAATCCACGTCATAGAAGCGGACATCACCTTTCAGAGGGACATATGTGGTGGTATTGGATTCCTTATGGAAGTGCTTCCATGCCCAGAGGCCTGTCTTCACGGAAGATTCCCGCAGTTCACCATCGACCTCTTCTGCATTGACAAGATCAACATATCCTTCATCCCGCTCCGGTTCTTCATCCAGCAGAGCAAAGACGCGCCTTGCACCGGCCAGCCCCATCACCACAGAGTTGATTTGCGGGGAGATCTGCTGAATCGCACCGGAAAACTGGCGGCACATCCCGAGGAAGGGGACAATAACCGAGATGGAAAAGGGGAGACCGGAAAGGGAGAGGTTCGGCACACCCAGCTCGAGGAACAAGCCGCCGGCTACAGCGACCAGCACATATACCAGATAGTTCACATTGTTGAGAATCGGCATGAGGGTGTTGGAATACCGGTTGGCCTGGAAAGCCGCTTCATACAGGGCGTTGTTGGCAGCGTCAAATTCGGCCTGGGCTTCCTGCTCATGATTGAACACCTTGATGACTTTCTGGCCGTTAATCATCTCTTCGATGACGCCTTCCGTCTGGCCGACGAACTTTTGCTGCGCCATAAAGTAATGAGCAGATTTGCCGCCGATGGTGCGGGTGATAAAGACCGTCAAAACAGCTCCGCCTACAATCTCCAGGCCAAGCCAGATGGAATAATACATCATGATACAGAGAATGGTGAGCACGGTAATCAGGGAAACCAGCAGCTGCGGAAAACTTTGGGAGACCATCTGGCGCATGGCATCCACATCGTTGGTGTAGTGTGACATGATATCGCCGCGCTGGTGCGTATCAAAATACCGGATGGGGAGGGATTCCATATGAGCAAAGATCTCTGTGCGGAACTGATCCAGCACTTTTTGCGTATGGATGGCCTGAAGCTGATTGTTCACAGTCGTGATCACCAGACCGCAGAGATATAATCCGGCTAAAATCAGCACAAAGTGAAGCACCTGGGGGCGGGTTACGGCCCAGTCCCATCCGTTGGCCCAGGCCTGCTCCAGAACGGCAACCACGTTCTGCTGAAAAATGGAGGGGAGCGCACCGATCACTGCGCTGACCAGAATGAGCACAATGATGATGGGTAACAGCGTGGGGTTGAAGCGAAACAGCATTTTCAGAAGCCGTGTGAAGGTTCCCGGCCGGTTTTTCGTATTCTGTTTGTTCATGCCAGCACCTCCGTTCCGATCGCTTCGTCAAAATCTTCCTGTCCCTGCCGATTCTGCGACAGATACACTTCGCGATAAATTCTGTTGGTTTTCAGAAGCTCTTCGCTGGTTCCGATCGCGTCAATGCGCCCGCCGTCCATCACGACGATGCGATCGGCATCTTCCACGGAACTTGTGCGCTGGGCGATAATAATCTTGGTGGTTTCCGGGATGTAGGTACGCATGGCTTTTCGAATCAGTGCATCCGTCCTCGTGTCGACAGCAGAGGTGCTGTCATCCAGAATGAGGATTTTCGGCCGTTTCAGAAGGGCGCGGGCGATACAGAGACGCTGTTTCTGTCCGCCGGATACGTTGGTTCCGCCCTGTTCAATCCAGGTTTCATACCCCTTGGGCATCTGGTCGATAAATTCATCGGCACAGGCGAGATGGCATACTTCTTTGATTTCATCCAGCGAGGCATCCTTTTTGCCCCAGCGAATATTATCCGCAATGGTGCCGGAGAAGAGCATGTTTTTCTGCAGGACCATTGCAACGCTGTCACGCAAGGCTACAAGGTCATAACTGCGGACATCTTTTCCGCCTACCTTGATGCACCCGCGGGTTACATCGTACAGGCGGGGAATCAGCTGAACGAGAGAAGACTTCGCTGAGCCCGTTCCGCCGATGATCCCGATGGTCTCACCGGAGCGGATATGAAGATCGATATCGGAAAGAACCGGCTTCTCTGCACTTTCGGAATATCGGAACGTGACGTTTTCAAAATCGATGGATCCATCCGTGACTTCTTCGGCAGCATCGGAAGGGGAGGTAATGGTGCTCACTTCATCCAATGCTTCACAAACACGCTGCGCAGACTCTGCGGAAAACGTCATCATAACGAACAGAAAAGAAATCATCATGAGACTTGTCAGAATCTGGAAGGAGTAGGTCAGCAGGGTGGAGAACTGGCCGATATCCAGAGCGGCGCCGTTTGTCGTGATGATCTGGCGGGATCCGACATACAGCACAAAGAGCATCACACTGTACATGCACATCTGCATCAGAGGACCATTCAGCGCAAGCAGACGCTCGGCTTTGGTGAAGATGGTACGGATATTGTTGGAGTCATTCCGGAATTTCTGATTTTCATAATCCTCCCGGACGAAGGCTTTCACCACGCGGATGCCTTTGACGTTTTCTTCCACACTGTTGTTGAGCTTGTCATACATGGGAAAGGCTTTCCGGAAGATCGGCATGGCATGCTTCGCAATGGCAATCAGCCCTCCGCCGAGAACCGGAATAATCACCACAAAGATCAGGGCCATTTTGCCGCCCATATAGAAGGCCATGAAGAAGGAGAACACCAGATTGAGCGGTGCGCGGATCGCCGTCCGAATGATCATCATAAACGCCATCTGAATGTTTTGGATGTCCGTCGTCAGGCGGGTAACCAGGGAGGCACTGGAAAATTTGTCAATATTGGAGAAGGAGAAGCTCTGAATATTCCGAAAAACGTCGGCACGGAGATTCCGCGCAAAGCCGGTGCTCGCTTTGGAGCAGTTGATGCCGGCCATGTATCCGCAAAAGAGGCTCACAAGGCTCAGAACAACCAGCTTCCAGGCGTAACCGAGAATCACAACAGTTCCGGCACCGGAACGAATATCATTGACCAGCAGTGCAATCAGATAGGGAATCAGAGCCTCCATCGCAACTTCGCCGATCACGAACAAGGGAGTGAGCAAGGCGGGAGTTTTGAATTCCCGTATGCTTTTTGACAGCTTTTTGATCATAGATTTCCTCCAAAAATGCGAACCAATTCTTTATCCAGAAATAATACAATCGAAGTCGTTTTTTGTCAATGTGCACCTGCACAAAAATATCAGGCTTCAGACGGGTTCTCCGGGCGTTTTTTTCGGCGTTTTTTCAGCGGAAAGATCCCTTGCCAGGCCTTGACTTTAACGAACTGCTGTGCTAAAATACCCCGACTCTTATCAAAGGAAGGATAGCGGGTATGCTTTCAGAAAATATTGAGAGAAATGAAGTTGGCGAACTGTGTTTTGCCGGGCAGAGTATCCGACGTTTGGCAGAGCAATACGGCACGCCTCTTTATCTGATGGATGCCGACAGAATTCGTGCCAACTGCCGCATGTATCGAAATGCTTTTCGGGAGAGCTTTGGGGAAAAGGCGCTTCCTCTCTATGCAAGCAAAGCAGCGTCCTTCCGGCAGATCTACCGGATCATGGCAGAAGAAGGAATGGGTGTGGACACCGTTTCGCCGGGAGAAATTCACACGGCTCTTCGGGCAGGCTTTCCGGCAGAAAAAATCTGGTTTCACGGGGACGGAAAGACGGATGAGGACATCCGCTATGCCGTGAGGGCCGGAATCGGATGTTTTGTTGTAGATAATGAAACGGAGCTTGCCTGCCTGCAGGCGGAAGCGAAGGCGCAGGGAATTCGCCAGAAGGTGCTGCTGCGCATTACACCGGGGATTGATCCGCATACGTATGAGGCGGTCAATACCGGGATGGTGGATGTGAAGTTCGGTGTTCCCATTGCAGAAGAGCAGGCGCTGCATTTTGTCGAAAAGGCACTCTCGATGGATGCGCTGGAGGTTGCAGGGCTTCATTGCCATGTGGGATCCATGGTATTTGATGAGATGGTTTTTGAAGATACCGTGGATCATATGGTGTCTTTTATGAAAGAGCTCCGGGATACGCTCGGGTATGAGACAAAAGAGCTGAATCTCGGAGGAGGATATGGCGTGCGGTATCTCGAAACCGATAAAACCATTGATATCCCGGCGAGGATTCGTGCGTTGGCAGAGCACATTCGGCAGCGCACGGAAGAGGCAGGCCTCCCGATGCCATTCCTGTTGATGGAACCCGGGAGGAGCATTGTGGCGGATGCCGGCATGACGGTTTATACGGTGAGCACGGTCAAACACCAGCCGGGATTTAAAAACTATGTCATTGTGGACGGAGGCATGACGGATAATCCGCGCTACTGTCTCTATAAAGCATCCTACACGGTTCTGCATGAATCCGGTCACGAGGGAAAGAAAGAAACCTTTGATCTTGTCGGGAGATGCTGTGAAAGCGGAGACATTCTGCAGCCCGGCATAAAGCTCCCGGCCGATATCAAACGCGGAGATCTGATTGCGGTGTGCATAACGGGTGCCTACAACTATTCCATGGCATCCAACTACAACCGCCTCGGCAGGCCGCCGGTCGTCATGCTGGAACAGGGGGAAAGCTCCGTTGCCGTCCGGCGGGAAACGCTGGATGATCTGTGCGCCATGGACTTATAAAAGCAAACAAAAACCGGCTTCTACCGAATTATGTTGACTGAAAAGAGGCAGTCATAAAAAAATCAATGTGGGAAATTGTGGAAAAGTCTGTTGAAAATGTTCAAAAATCCATGGATAGCAGGGCACGAAAACTGCAACCAAATCGTAATAATTTACAAACTTTATGTAAATATTCCATAATCTAATGTAAACCAAAATATGATTTTGTCAATTTGGAGTATTGACGCGTCTCTGTTAGAATAGTAAAATAGAAATAACGTAGAAACATTTGGAGGGCTTTTTATGAGACGGCGCTTCCGGTGGGATAAAAAATATCTGTATTGGGGCATCACGGCTTTCCTCGTGATTGCGGCGGCGGTGGTCTTTTATATGCTGCTACAGCATCTCCCGGATTTGAGAAATGCCTGGAACAAAGGCATGACGATTGTTGCGCCCTTTGTCTGGGGGCTGGTGATCGCCTATCTGCTGCTGCCGTTGACGCGGGCACTTGAGAAGCTGCTCTCTTCCAGAAAAATGAAAAAAGCGCTCGTGAAGGGTAAATTTGCAAGAATCGCTGCCATAGTTGTGAGTGAGATTGTCCTGCTCATCATTCTGACAGCTTTTGTACTTTTGATTCTGCCGCAATTGTATTCCAGCATTGAGACGATTGTTGTCAACAGCCCGGAATACTATGCCAAGATGTCAGACTGGATTGAACTGAAACTGGAAGATCACCCGGAGATGGAGCAATACGTAGCCCAGGCGTTGGAAAGTTTGAGCAACCAGCTGCTCGATCTGGTGAAGAACAGGCTCCTGCCGTCCATGGGCAATGTGATCACCAGTGTGACGACGGGGGTGTACGCAGCTTTTCGGGGCGTTTACAATTTAATCGTTGGTATTATCGTCTCGATTTACGTGCTCAGCAACAGAGAAATTGCCAAAGCAGGCTTCCGCAAGGTACTTTACAGCATTTTCACCATCGAAACGGCGGAGAAAATTCGAACAGGCCTTATCTTTACGGATAAGACCTTTATGGGATTCTTGTCCGGCAAGCTGCTGGATTCCGCCATTATCGGGCTGATCTGCTATATCGTGTGCCTGATCCTGAAAATGCCGTATACGCTGCTGGTCAGTGTGATTATCGGCATCACCAACATCATCCCGTTCTTCGGGCCGCTGATCGGAGCAATCCCGTCAGCCTTCATTATTCTGCTGGTCGATCCGCTCAAGTGCCTGATCTTTGTTATCTTTATTTTAATTCTTCAGCAGATTGACGGGAATATACTCGGGCCTAAAATTCTGGGCAGCACCGTCGGTATCAACGGATTCTGGATTATGTTTGCCATTATTATGGGCGGCGGGCTGTTCGGCTTTGCCGGGATGATCCTCGGCGTGCCGGTTTTCGTAGTCATCTACAGCGCTGTGACGACTTTGATTGATAAAAAACTGAGGCGTGATGATCTCCCGCAGGATTTTGAGACGTATTCCAGGCTGGATTATATCGACCCGGCCACGCGGGAAGTCCATCTGAAAAAGAGCGGGGACTGATCTCTCCTTCAGCGGTGAGCGAGCGTTTGCCTGGCCTCACGAAGCCCTGCAACCAGGGCGAGGATATCTTCTTCCGTCGTGAAGCGGGAAAGGCCGATTCGAAGGGCACCGTCAATTTCTTCACTTCGCATGCCAATGGCTTCCAGCACATGGCTTCGCCCGCCTTTTTTGCAGGCGGAGCTTTTTGATACGTATACTTCCCGCGCTTCCAGAAAATTCATCAGAACTTCACTGCGCCATCCGGGCAGGGAAATGCTGAGAATATGCGGGGCGTCGGTTTCAAGCGCGGTGAGCTCCGGAATCTCCTGATGCAAAAGTTCGAGAGCACGCTGCTTGAGCGTCTTCATCCGGTGAATGTTATCTTCCAAATGGGGGAGAGCAACGGCACAGGCCGCTGCAAAAGCGGCAATCTGTGGCATGGCTTCCGTTCCGGCGCGCCGCCCGTCCTCCTGGCTGCCGCCGACCAGAAAGGGGTTCAGCCGCACTCCGGTGCGTACATAAAGAGCGCCGATGCCTTTCGTGGCATGAATTTTATGCCCGCTGATGCTGATCATATCAGCTCCCAGTGTTTTGGCGCGGAAAGGAACTTTCAAAAAAGCCTGCACGGCATCGGTGTGCAAAAGAGCCTGGGATCCGTTTTTTTTCAGCATACGGGAGATAGCCGGAATATCCGTCACGGCGCCGGTCTCATTATTGACCGTCATAAGGGAAACCAGCACGGTGTCATCCCGCAGGGCTTCCTGCACGGCAGACACCGGGATTGCACCGGTGGCGTCCGGCGACAGGCGGGTTACTTCCCAACCGGCGGCTTCCAGCAGATCAAGGCTTTTTCGAACCGCATCATGCTCCACGCGGGAGGAGATCACGTGCTTTCCGCGGCGCTTCATAGCTTCTGCGCCTTTCAGAATCGCCCAGTTATCGCTTTCCGAACCGCAGGAAGTAAAAATCAGTTCGCCGGGATTGCAGCCGAGAGCATCGGCAACTTTTTTACGGCTTGCATCGAGAAGTTTTTTCGCCTCGCGCCCCTTTGTATGGGTGGAGCTTGGGTTGCCGTAAACCTCCTCCATGGCTTGGAGAGCCGCCTGAGCGGCTTCGGGGCAGACTTTTGTGGTGGCAGCATTATCCAGATAGTGTTCCATGGAATTCCTCTTTTATCACTGAAATTATACATCAATCATTGATTGCAGGTTGCTATTATAAAGTATGAAGTACACAATTTCAACTCTTGGATGTAAAGTAAATCAATATGAAACCCAGGCGATGGAGCTGATTCTCCAGGCAAGAGGACACACTCCGGCCGGGCTGGGAGAACAGGCAGATGCCGTGATTGTCAATACCTGTGCGGTTACGGCAGAGAGCGGGCGTAAATCACGCCAGATGATCCGCCGCCTCGGAGAAGAAAATCCGGGAGCGGTTGTCGGCGTGTGCGGGTGTTATTCACAGCTCAGCCCGGAAGAAGCAGGGCAAAGCGGAGCAAACATTGTGTTTGGCACCGGAGACCACCAGGGCTTTGTGGCTGCGCTGGAACGGGCGGTTCTCTCCGGAGAGAAGCCGGAAGAGACGGCGATTGACAATCCGTTCCACCGTCTTGCTTATGAAGAGCTTCCGGCAGGTGCGGTATCCGGCAGAACAAGAGCGCTGCTCAAGATTCAGGACGGATGCGTCAATTTCTGCACCTATTGTATTATTCCTTATACAAGGGGCAGGCTGCGCAGCCTGCCTGTGGAAGCGGCAGCGAAAGAAACGGCACGGATTGCCTCGGAAGGCTACCGCGAACTCGTGCTGACGGGCATTGAAATTGCCTCCTACGGTGTGGACCTGCCCGGAAAACCGACTCTCGCCGATGTCACTGCAGAGATTGCCCGCCAAAGCGGGGATATGCGCCTGCGGCTGGGATCGCTGGAGCCGACTGTGATTACACAGGAGTTTTGTGACCGGCTTGCCGGAACCGGAAAGCTTTGCAGGCACTTTCACCTGAGTTTGCAATCCGGCTGCGACAGAACCCTCAAAGCGATGAACCGAAAGTATGACACGGCCGTTTTTCTGGAAAAGACGCGCCTTCTGCGGAAGGCTTTTCCGGGGTGCGGAATAACCTGCGACCTGATTGTAGGCTTTCCGGGAGAAACGGAAGAAGATTTTGCCGATACGCTTGCCTTTATTCGCGAATGTGCTTTTTCGGATATGCATATCTTCCCGTATTCCCGCCGGCCCGGCACACCGGCAGACAAAATGCCTGGCCAGTGTACGAGAGCCGTAAAAGCACAGCGTGCCGCATTGGCACAGCAGGTTTGTGCGGAAATGCATCAGGCTTTTTTAAAAAGCTGTGTGGGGCAGACGCTTCCGGTGCTTTTTGAGACAGAGGAAAATGGCTTCTGTACCGGCCACAGTGACACATATGTTCTGGTGCGTGTACCCGGCACGCGGTTACGAAATCAGATTCTGCAGGTAAAGATTACGGGAATTGACGGTGACGAACTGAAAGGAGAAATTGTATCATGACAGAGAACAGAGTTTACAACTTCAGCGCGGGCCCTTCCGTGATGCCGGAGGAAGCATTGCTGGAGGCGAGAAGAGATTTGCTCAACTATAAAGGGAGCGGAATGTCAGTGATGGAAATGAGCCATCGCTCCCCGGTTTTTGCAGAGATTTTTGACAGCACACAGGAAAAGCTTCGCAAGGCACTCTCTGTGCCGGATGACTATGAGATTCTCTTCCTTCAGGGCGGCGCGACGCTGCAGTTTGCGGCCATTCCGATGAACCTCTCCTGCGGGAAGACAGCGGATTATGCCGTGACCGGCAACTTTTCCAACAAGGCGGCAAAAGAGGCCGAGAAATATTGTACCGTGCATCTCGCGGCTACCACCGCGCCGGAGCACAACAGAATCCCCAAACAGAATGAGCTCAGCCTGACGCCGGATGCCGCCTATTTCTATTACTGTGCCAACAACACCATTTATGGCACGGAGTGGCAGTATATTCCCGAAACCGATGCTCCGTTGGTTTGCGACATGTCTTCCGATATTCTCTCTCAGCCGGTGGACGTATCCAGATTCGGGCTGATTTATGCCGGAGCACAGAAAAATATGGCACCTGCCGGACTCACAGTTGTGATTGTGAAGAAAGACCTCGCCGGAAAGGAATTGCCCTTTACGCCGCAGGTTATGAGCTATAAGACGATGATCGAAACCGGCTCCATGCTCAACACGCCGCCCTGCTGGTGCATTTACATGTTGGGCCTCACGCTCGACTGGCTGCTGGAGAGAGGCGGAGTAACATGGATGCAGGAGCTGAAACGGGAGCGGGCCAAAAGAGTTTATGACTTTCTGGATAACAGCCGTTTCTATCTTGCACATGCGGAGAAAGACTCCCGCAGTGATATGAATGTAACATTCCGGACGAACAGCCCGGAGCTGGATGCTGCTTTTGTAAAAGAGGCGGCAGCGCGTGGGCTGGTGAACCTGAAAGGGCATCGGATTGCCGGCGGGATGAGAGCATCCCTTTATAATGCCATGCCGATGGAAGGCGTAGACGCACTTGTAGCTTTTATGAAGGAGTTTGAGAGAGAACATGTTTAAAATCAAAACCATGAACGCAATTTCCGAGCGTGGGCTCGAAGTGCTTGCCGGCCGTGGCTGCGAGGTTGGGCCGGAGGTAGAACAACCGGATGCCTTGCTGATCCGCAGTGCCAACCTGCATGAGATGCCGCTGAACCCTGAGCTGCTTGCCGTTGCCAGAGCCGGAGCGGGCTATAATAATATCCCGGTTGAAGCATACGCCGAAAAGGGGATTGTGGTTTTTAACACACCGGGCGCCAATGCGGAAGCCGTCAAAGAGCAGGAAATGATGGAGCTGATCATGGCCAGCCGTGACGTTCTCGGTGCCATTGACTATGTGCGCTCGATTTCCGACAAAGGAGAGGAGATCCCTCTGCTGGTGGAAAAAGGAAAGAGCGCCTTTACGGGGCCGGAACTGATGGGGAAAACGCTTGGGGTGATCGGCCTTGGAGCCATCGGGGCTCTGGTTGCCAATATTGCTCTGGAGTTCGGCATGACGGTTTACGGGTATGACCCTTTCATGTCGGTAGAAGCTGCATGGAAGCTCAGCCGGGAAGTCAGGCATGCGGAAAATCTGGATGAAATCTTCCTTCACAGCGATTATATCAGCATCAACGTTCCTTATACCGAGTCAACCCATCATATGCTAAATGCCGAAGCGTTTGCCAGAATGAAAACCGGCGTGCGCATTGTCAACGAAAGCCGGGCTGAGGTGGTGGACGATCTCGCCATGACCGAAGCTCTCGATACCGGCAAAGTCGCCAAATATGTGACGGACTTTCCAAATGAGACCATCCTGAAAGCGCCCAATGTGATTGCCCTGCCGCATATCGGCGCTGTTACGCCGGAGAGTGAAGAGCGGTGTGCCGAGATGGCGGCTTCTGAACTGCTGGACTATCTGGAAGACGGCAACGTGCGCCATTCGGTGAATCTGCCGGATGCATCCCTCTCCCGAATGGGCGTGTGCAGGCTCTGCGTCTTCCATCGCAATGTGCCTCGCATGCTGACCAAGATTCTTGATTTTATCTCTGACCGGAATATCAACGTGGAACACATGATCAACAAACCGCGCGGGGAGTATGCCTATACCATTATTGACCTAGGCAAGAAGATCGGCCCGAAAACAGCGGATGCCATCCGCAACATGCCGGATATTCTGCGCGTCCGCGTGCTGTATACCGACTGATCATGGAAACAGAAAAGCTCTATTATATCGACAGCCACCTGATGGCCTTTTCGGCGCATCTCCTTCGCTGTGAAAGCCTTCCTGACGGGCGCTATCTTGCCGTTTTGGACAGAACGGCATTCTTCCCGGAGGGGGGCGGGCAACTCGCCGATACCGGGATGATCGGGGACGTCCGGGTGCTGGACGTGCAGGAAGAAAACGGAGAGATCCACCACTATCTTTCCGCTCCGATTGCTCCGGAGCAGACGGAAGTATCGTGCACGATAGACAGGGAGCAGCGCCTGAGGAGAATGCAGAATCATTCCGGCGAGCATGTTTTTTCCGGCCTTGTGCACAGCACATTCGGTTATGACAATGTCGGCTTTCACATGGGAGAGAGCTGCATGACGATCGACTTTTCCGGTGAAATCACATGGGAAGAGCTGCTCGCCCTGGAAAAACGGGCCAATGAGATCGTCCGTGAGAATATTCCGATCAAAACCTTTTTCCCCAGGCCGGAGGAACTGCCTTCGCTTTCGTACCGCGCCAAACTGGATCTCACGGAAAACGTGCGGATTGTGGAGATCGAGGGGGTGGATCGCTGTGCCTGCTGTGCTCCTCATGTCAGCTTCACCGGAGAAATCGGGATGATCAAAGTGCTCTCCTGTGAACGCCACCGGGGCGGGTGCCGCATCGAACTGGTTTGCGGGATGGACGCACTGGATAATTTCAACCAACGCCAGCAGAGCGTGACGGAAATTTCCAATCTGCTCAGTGCAAAACGGGCGGAAGTGTCTCCTGCGGTAGAGCATCTGATGGCTGAGCGGGATGAGCTGAAGTTTGTGCTTGTTGCCACCGAGAGAAGGCTTCTGGAGGCGCTTGCCGAAGCTGCACCTGCAGAGGAAGAAAACCTCCTCTTTATCAATGGTCAGGCAATTTCCCTGTCAGAAAATGCAGATATGCAAAAAGCAGCTTCCGGAACGGGTATTTTGAAAAATGAAGCCTCGCAAAGGGAATTGGTCAATCTTCTTGTGCCGAGCTGCCGCGGAATGGCAGCCGTCTTCACAGGCAGTGATGCGGGGGGATACCGCTATGTGATCGGCAGCCGGAACAGTGACTTGCGGGCAAAAGCAAAGGAAATCAACACAGCCCTCTCCGGCCGCGGCGGCGGCCGCCCGGAAATGATCATGGGTTCCTGCACTGCATCAGCGGTACAAATCCGGGAGTATTTTGCCTCCCGCTAGTTTCTGTATCCGGAAAAAAGGAGGAATCAAACCATGCGAAAACTGATCAG
>JAFUGY010000138.1 GCA_017469115.1 Oscillospiraceae bacterium | reverse complement strand
TGGTCGCCGTAACCGTATGTTCGTAAAATTTTGCGCTGCCTGCCATCATAAACACATAGCAGAACATTCCGAGCGGCACCGTGGCAAGGCTTGCCAGCCCCATCCGCCAATCGATTGTGAAGATATAGATCAGGATATTGACTGGGATCAGCAGATTTGCTGTAAATTCCGGCACGATATGAGCAAGCGTCGTTTCAATGCTGTCAATCCGCTCAATCAGTGTGTTTTTCAAAGCGCCGGAACTCTGTTCCAGCACGGTGCCCAAAGGCATCCGTGTCAGCTTTTCCATGCAGCGCTTGCGGATCTCTCCCAGCACAGCGAACGTGGCTTTGTGGCTTGTGGCTGTTGACAGCGCATGGAAAAGAACTCTCGCAAGCCATAATGCCGCCATGATCAGGCACCGGGTAAGATAGAACGAGAAGTTCTTCTGCCCGTCCATCAAGCCCTGCACGATGCCAATCACAACGAAGTACGGAGCAAGCGAAAACGCCACCCCAACAATTGCCAGAATCACGCTCAGCACATACTGTCCGCCGTGATCTCCCGTCTGCCCAAGCACCCACGCAATGGGCGATTGGGGTTTCCCTTTTTCTTCCATAAACAAAACCTCCTGCTATCTTGTATACCTACTTTTATTCTCTGTTTTTCAACACTTCATTTGCTGAGATTTTCCGTATTCTCCTCACCAGCAGAATATGAATGATTCCGTAAACCAGCAGGCATCCCGCAAAAAGAACCCCATATACCCAGAATTCCATATGCAGATTGATGGCACAGGGCACATTGGACACCAGATAGGGATACATGGCATCCATGATGATTTTCGCCAGAGGGATTGACAGAAGTGTCCCAAGCATGATGAGAAGTGTGTTCCCATCCAGAAACAGCCGGCTGATCTCCCGCTTCCGGTAGCCGAAGACCTTAAAAAGCGCAATGCTCTGCGCTGAGCGGTCCAGCATCACCTTCATCATCAGATACATCACAATCGCCATGATGACGGCTGAAGCAATGATCATGGTATAAACCATGGAGTACATCAGCTTCACAAACACGTCCGCTGCCTTTATTACATCCGCCTTGCTGCTCACACTGTAAAGCCTGCCCGGATCGATCTGCAGGTCGTGATCGGAAAATACCGCGTTGTAATAATCCTCCGGTGCATGGAAAAGATCCCGCATGGAATCAAGATCCATGAAGATGAAGAATGCCGGGGAATACTCTACCACCCCGTCAACCGTAAAGGCATAGCTCCGGTCATTCTGATCGTCGTTGACAATCAGCTGTTCTCCGACGGACAGGCCATATTTTTGCGCCATTGCCGAGCTGATTTGTACTCTTCTCTGGCTCTTTGCGGGATGTGCATCAAAATAGGGATTTTCCGGTTCCAGCCCGAGAATTGTAACGTCAAGATTGTAGCCCAGCACTTCCTTCTTCAGCGTTTCCGCATAAGCGGGGCTTCCTCCCTCCGGAACCTGCTCCTCCGGATACTTATAGAGGTACATATACTCATATCTGGTATCTGTCACATTATCCTGCCCCACGTGCACACAAAGCACATAGGCGTTGATGCCGATCATCATCAGGAGCAGGCATATGAAAATCCCCAGGACAACACCGATGGCGCTTCTTCCTTCCCGCAGCAGCTGGCGCAGCTGGAAACGGCGAAGAAAGCTCATGTTTTTTAAATCGACTTCGGATACTTCCCGGCGCTTTTCCTCCTTCCGGATCATCTGCAGCGCAGGGGCGGAAAGCTTGCGGCGTATGACAATCAGGTTCACCAGCGCGGCAATAAGCGGCGGCATCCCCACGCCGTAAAAGATCACCGGCAGTTTTACAACCGTCTTCAGGCTCGGCACCGAGAAATAGGC
>JAFUGY010000013.1 GCA_017469115.1 Oscillospiraceae bacterium | reverse complement strand
TTACAGGCCAGCGTTTTGCCTCCGTCTTCCTTCAGACTCCACCTCGCGATGGCGCCCCTGACTTTGGCTGTATCCTTCCCGCTGCCGGGCGGATTCGGGACTTTCACCCTTTAGACCGTGCGCTCGCCGGGCGCACATAAATCAGCACCGGCATCCAAAGCCGGTGCTGTTTACTTCTCTTCCCTCACATACCGGATGACGTATTCCGCAAACCGGCGAACCGCCGGGCCCGCTCTGTCACCTGCTGCAATGGCTATCCCGATGGTGCGTTTTGCCTCAGGCACCAGCGGCAGTGTGCGGAATCGGTCCTGTCTCCCTTTGAGCAACAGTTCCGGCATAATGCTGATTCCGAGCCCCTGTTCCACCATTGCAAGAATGGCATAATCATCCTTGGTATAAAACCGCACATTCGGTTTCACTCCGGCAGCGTCCAGCGCACGCCGTGCATCATGATCCGAGCTCTCCAGCAGGCTGATAAAGGGCTCGGTTTCACATTCCAGAAGAGGAAATTTCGGATAATTGGCGAATCGGCTTCCCTCCGGCACAATAGCAAGCAGTCGGTCCTCCATCAGTGCCGTGCATTCACACTTTACTGCACAAGGCAGATTGATAAAACCGATATCGATGCTGCCTTCGTTGAGCCACTGCTCTACATCGTGATAGTCTCCGTTCAGCAGTCGGAAGTCCACCTTCGGATAATCTTCCTGAAAGCGTTTGAGCACCGGCGGCAGCCAGTGTACTGCTACGGATGTAAAGGACCCGATCCGCACAGTGCCGGTCTCCAGTCCGCGAATTGAAGATGCTGTCTGTTCGATTCGTTCTGCACTGTTCAGCAGTTCCCGGATGGCCGGCAGCAGTCGCTCTCCTTCGTCCGTCAGATGCACGCCGCCTCTCCCTCGCCTGATCACGGCAAAACCGAGCTCCTCCTCCAAACTGGCCACGCTGTGGCTCACGGCGCTTTGTGTGATGCCGAACCGTTTTGCTGCCGCCGAGAGGCTTCCGCTCTCCACCACTTCCATCAGCAGGGCACATTTTGCAAGAGAGAGTTCCATAACAATTCCTCAAAACATGAATTTTTTTCATCTAAAGATGAAATAGATTAAAGGTATTCCTATTATATCCTGAAAAACATTTTTTTCAATCGGTTTCGGGTAAAAACTCCGTTGCGATTCCGATCTTTCTCCCGTATAATCCCTCTCGTGCAAAAAGAAAGGGGGATTTGAGGATGACTTCTTCTACCATCTGCATCCTGATCGCCATTATTGTTTATCTTGTGGGGATGCTTTACATTGGCATCCGATATTCCAACAACCAGAATTCCGAAGATTTCTATCTCGGCGGCAGAAAACTCGGTCCGATTGTTACCGCCATGAGCACCGAAGCTTCCGACATGAGTGCCTATCTGTTGATGGGTGTGCCTGGTCTTGCCTTTTTCTGCGGCGTCGCCGAAGCGAGCTGGACGGCCATCGGCCTCTCCATCGGTACTTATCTGAACTGGCTCATTGTGGCGAAGCGCCTCCGTCGCTACTCCGCGAAAATCCACGCCATCACCGTGCCTGATTTTCTTGCAACCCGCTTTCGCGACAATACCCGTCTGATTGAAACCCTCGGTGCCCTGATGATCATCGTTTTCTTTGTTCCCTACGTAGCATCCGGCTTTTCCGCCTGCGGCAAGCTTTTCAACAGTCTTTTCGGGTTTGACTATATGACCTCCATGATCGTCTCCGCAGTTGTCATTGTGGCATATTGCGCTATGGGCGGTTTTATGGCAGCTTCCGTTACAAGCCTTATCCAGAGTATTGTGATGACGTTCGCTCTTATTGTTGTTCTGATCTTCGGGATCCGGACAGCCGGCGGTTGGAGTCAGGTCGTCGAAAATGCAAAAGCAGTTCCCGGTTACTTAAGTTTCACTGCCAGCACCAACATTTATGCCGAGGAAGCCGGCCGTTATACGCCGCTGATGATTGCCTCCACCCTTGCCTGGGGCCTCGGCTATTTCGGTATGCCCCATATTCTCATCCATTTCATGGCTGTTGAGGAAGAGGAAAAGTTGCGCATCAGCCGCCGGGTCGGCAGCATCTGGTGCGTCGTTTCCCTTGCAGTAGCTGTGATCATCGGTATGGTCGGCTATTCCATGGCAAAAGCGGGGGCACTTCCTCTGTTTGCAACCGAATCCGAAGCAGAGAGCATGATTGTGCAAACGGCTTCCTTACTCTCCAAAAACGGTATTTTCCCCGCAATCATCGCCGGTCTTTGTCTGGCAGGTATCCTTGCAGCAACGATGTCCACTGCTGATGCACAGCTTCTCGGTGCGGCATCCGGTGTTACTCAGAATCTCCTGCGCGATGTTTTCGGTCTGAAATATGACGACAAAAAGAACATGCTCATCGCCCGCGTCACCGTTGTTTGTGTGGCTATCCTTGGGGTGATTTTTGCAAGCAATCCTGCCAGCTCCATCTTCCGCGTTGTTTCCTTCGCATGGGCAGGCTTCGGTGCCACCTTTGGTCCCGTGATGCTCTTTGCTCTTTTCTGGAAGCGCGCCAACAAATGGGGTGCCATTGCCGGGATGTTCTCCGGTGCAGCAACCGTTTTTATCTGGAAGTTCCTGATCTCACCCAAAGGCGGTATTTTCAGTATCTATGAGCTTTTGCCCGCATTTGTTGTCTCCTGTGTTTTCATTCTGGCAGTCAGCCTCCTCACAGAAGCTCCCTCCCGTGAGATCACGGCTGAATTTGAAAGTGTCAACAGCTAAACCATTTTTCTCTCCTCTGCCATAGCAACGAGGCTGTGAAGTCCGGTTTTCCGTCCTTCACAGCCTCGTCTTTTTTTACCTACGAGTGAACCTGTACATGGTTATTCAAAATAGATTGTTTCCCTAAATTCCATACAGCGCAGCAATTGCCTTCGCCGCTCCGTCATCATACACACTCGGAGCCAGATAATCTGCATAAGGCTTTACACACTCTTCTCCGTTTCCCATCACCACTGCGTATCCGGCTGATTGCAGCATTTCTGCGTCATTTTCGCTGTCACCGAAAGCCACAACATTTGCCTGTGTCATCCCGATCGCTCGGCACAATTCGCTGATAGCCGATGCTTTTGAAATTCCTCCCAGTGTAATTTCCAGGTTATCCCCATCCATCAAAAGCACCGTGAGCCTTCTGTCCGCCTGCATCCGCTCATACGCCTCCTGCAGGCGTGAACTGTCCCTGAAGTAACACTTGATCTTATAAACGGGGAACGGGCTGTACCATGCCAGTGCCCGAATCGAGGGCACCGGTGCCGGTCGGCCGGGCAACGGTCCTGTTTTCGGTGGGATAATGCTTTTGGTCCCGGGCGGGTACTTTTTAAAAAGTTCCTTCAGCGCAAAAGGCGCTCCGGGCATGCTCCCGCGCCGAAAGAGAATGCACTCTCCGGTCATGCCCTTCAACGTTCTCATGGTCTCCAGCAGCAGTTCTTTTGAAAACGGATGCCCGGTGATCAGTTTTCCGCTTGCTGGCTCCGAAACACAGCCTCCGTTCGCCGTAACCGCATAGGAGAAGCATCTCATCAGATCCGGGGGCATCTGCAATTCATCCCGGCCGGTCGCCACAACCGTTATAATGCCGCTTTTCCGCAGTGCAATCAGGCTCTCCTGCACAGTCGGCCTGATCTGTTCCCCATAGCAAACCAGCGTTCCGTCCACATCAAAGGCCGCGATTCTGTATGTCGTTCTGTCAAATCTCTTTTCCATATATTTCATTATAGCCGTTCTGGAAGGAAAAAGCAATCGGAAAGCACGTCTGTTCCCATCGCTCTTAAAACCTTCCCCGCTCTCACGGTTCTCTTTCGTTTCAGCTTTCCGGTTCAAACTCGCCCTCTTCCAACACCGCAGTCGGCCCTTGCAGGAAGATATCATGGATCTTATTTTCACTTCTCCCTACTGTTACGCTGAGCTCTCCGCCCGGCATCATGATTTTGACCGGATTTTCAGAAATCCTCCGGCGTAAAAGCAGTGTGACTGCCGTTGCACCGCACCCGGTGCCGCAGGCAAGTGTAAAATCCTCCACACCCCGTTCAAAAGTAATCGCTTTGACAGTCCCGTCTCTCATGATTTGGGCAAATGTCACATTTGCTCCTTTGGGGAAGTCTTTGCAATGCCGCAAGGCTCTCCCCTCTTCCCGCAGTCCGGAAAGGTCCTTCATCTCCTCCGCTGTTATCTCTACCACGGCATGCGGAATCCCCGGATTTCCGAGTTCCACATAGGAACAGTCATATCTCTTTCCCTGGATGACGATTTGGCGGTGAAGATCGATCACAGAGGGGTCATTCAACCTCACTTCGTATTGGTCTTCCGTGATTCTTCTCGCTGTCACCAGTCCTGCCGTTGCTGCAATTCGGATGCAGTCAGGATTCTCTGCCAGGCCGTGCTCCACGCCGTAGCGGGCGATGCATCTGGCTCCGTTGCCGCACATTTCTCCCAGGGAGCCGTCGGCGTTATAAAAGAGCATCCCAAAATCCTCGTCATTTTTTGCCGGCAACACGACAATCAGTCCATCTGCGTTGAACGCATTTTTTCCGCAAAGGCGCAAGGCGAGCTTGCCGGGATTGATTCCCTGCAGCTCGCCGTTTCTGTTTTCAATCAGCACGAAGGAGTTCCCTGCTCCGTGCATCTTTGTATAGCGCATTTTGTCAGCTCTTTCCGTTCAGCTTTTTTTGCAGCCAGTCTTTTCCGTCGTTGAATCTGGAAACAATGAAGGATGCCACATAGTCACCTGCCGCATTGACCATCGTTGCCGGAGGATCGACCAGGTCACCGATCGCCTGTGCAATCGGGAAGGCCACTGCAAGCTGCTCGGGGAAGAACAGAGAGCAGAGTACCAGCTCGCCCGTTCCGCCGCCGCCCGGAATGCCGGACATTGCAACGGAAGAAACCGTCGCCACCACAATGGCCAGCAGTGCGTCCGTCGTAGCAAAATCTTTTCCGAACATCCCGAACAGGAAGGCGACCTTGATAATCGCGCTCATGCCGGATCCATCCATGTTCATGGTTGCACCCATCGGCAATACGATATCCGTCACATCCTTGGAAATGCCGGTATCTTCCGAAACTTCCATGTTGGTCGGGATCGTCGCTACGGAAGAACAGGTGCCGAATGCAACCGCTGCCGGACGGAAGATATGCTGGAACATCACTTTCACAGCACCTTTTCCACCGCCGAAGCGTGCGTAAAGCGGGAAGCAAAGGAACATATAAGCAAACGCAACCACATAATAGAGGATAATCGCCCGTGCATAGCTGGAAACGAAATCAGCACCGTGCGCTGCAACAAGTGCCGCAAAGAAGCCGAAGAATCCGATGGGCGCATAGTAGCTGATGAGCTTGATCACCTTCATCAGTACATTTGTAATCTCCTCCAGCAGTCCGGCCACTTTTGTCTGCGGTCCGCCGCACATCTGAACACCGAACCCGAAGAAGATACCGGCAATAATCAGCTGCAGAATGGATCTGCGGCTCCAGAGTTCCGGAAAGTCTGCTTTTGTAAAGAACCCTACAATCAGCTCTCCCGCATTCATCTTGGTTCCCGTTGACTCTTCAAACACGGGATCTCCCATATAAATCGGCACAAAACGCACAATCACATACATGATCACGGAGGCTATGATGGTGGTGCACATAAAGGTGATAACCGTCGTGCCCATCAGTTTCCCTGCCCGCTTTGCACTCTTCATGTTGGCAATCGAAGAGGAGATGGAGAAGAAAACCATCGGAACCACAACACAGAACATCATGTTGATAAACAGAGTCCCCAGCGGTTCCAGTGCGCCTGCTCCCGGCCATATAAAGCCGACAATGATGCCGAGCACAATGCCCAGAATCATGGAGAAAAAGAACCAGTTGTTTTTCAAAAAGCTATTTTTGTTCATAACAATGTCTCCTTCCGGATGATTGTGTTTATTATATCCGAATAGAATGCAATGTAAATTGTAAAATCTGCTTGTAATCTTGCAAAAAATGCTATATACTGTCGCTGCTCTTTTATAATTCTTCATAGAAATCAGGAGGGGGCTTATGCCTGCAGAAAAATACAGTGCTTTCAGCCGGGAAGGCTATTTGAATGAAAACTATCACTATTTTCACCTGCAGGACACAGCCGGCCAGGAAAAAAGCTTTCATTTTCACGAGTTTGACAAAGTCGTCCTTTTGCTTTCCGGGAAAGTCGATTATGTGGTGGAGGACATCACCTATCCTCTGAAGCCATGGTCTGTTCTTCTGGTGCGTCATCATGCCATCCACAAAGCTTTAATCGACGTCTCGGTTCCCTACGATCGTATTATTCTTTATCTTGATCGCAGTTATTTCAGCCGTGTTCTCCCGGATGCTCCTCTGATGGCCTGTTTTGAAGCTTCGGATCTCTCCGGGAAGTGTCTCCTTTTCCCGGATGAAATGCAGAAAAAGGAACTCTCCTCCGTCATCTCCTCCTATGAAGCCGCAGCAAAAGATCTTCAATTCGGTTCCGATGCCATGAGGGATACTTTCATTATGCAGTTTCTCATTCTGGTAAACCGAATTTCTGTCTCCGCTGATACAAATGCCGTACTGGAACGCCGTTACGACGAGAAAATTCGGCAAGCCCTCTCCTACATCAATGAAAACCTGTCCCGTGATCTCACAGTTGATTCCCTTTCCTCTCAGGTTTTTTTGAGCAAATATCATTTCATGCGCCTCTTCAAGCAGCAGACCGGTACCACCGTGCATTCCTACATTCGGCAAAAACGGCTTCTCTATGCCGCCCGTCTGATCCGTGAAGGAGTTCCCGCCGGCCAGGCTGCTACTCTCAGCGGTTTCAATGATTATTCTGTCTTCAATCGCGCCTTCCGGGAGTGTTTCGGCATCCGCCCTATCGATCTGAAAAAATAACCAACACATAGAAAAAAACACTCCGTACGATCTGTAAAACGAACTTTTATCCCCAGCCTACAACTATGTTCCTTCTCAATATATACTGCATATACTGCCCCGAATTTCCTTCGCTGAAGTTCCTTCTATATATGTCCTGAAGTTATGTTCCCTCTATATACGTCCTGAAGTTCCTTCTATATATGTCTTGATATGTACTGAAATATATGTCCTGTTATGAACTGATATGTACTGAAGTTAAATCTTGACACAAAACTTCTTGTGTGCTATAAATATATGGCACTCAAATCACACGGAGAGTTACCGAAGTGGTCACAACGGGGCGGTCTTGAAAACCGTTAGACGGCAACGTCACAGGGGTTCGAATCCCTTACTCTCCGCTTGAAAATAACAGGTAAGAACACAGCTTTTGTTTTCTTACCTGCTATTATTTTTTAATAGTTTTATTTTATGTTAACTTATTTATTGCTGGCGGTGGGAGGCTATTGGTTTTTAGATGGCGAGATATGAGATGAACTGTCAAGAAACTCTTACTTTGTGGCTGAACAAAGGGAATTAACTGTCAACCAACTCCGGCTTAATAGATACGCAGAACAACGGGGATTAACTTTCAAACAGCTCTCACTCAATAAATACATAGAGCAAAGAGAATTAACTGTCAACCAACTCCGGCTTAATAGATACGCAGAACAACGGGGATTAACTTTCCAAAGAGCTCTCACTCAATAAATACACAGAGCAAAGGGAATTAACTGTCAAATAGCTCTGGCTCAATTGATACACAAAACAAAGAGGATTAGCTGTCGAATAGCTCTGACTCTATAGATGCGCAGAGCAAATGGTAGACCATAAGGTGATATTCCTGAATCCGGTTGGTCTCTGTTTCCGGGACAGAGAGGAGGAGATCTGCCTTGTCTGCAAGAGATCCTCCCGTTTTGCCCGTCAGGCCAATGACAAAAAGCCCCATTGCTTTCGCCGTAATTGCTGCTGCGTTGACATTTTTCGCATTTCCCGAAGTGCTGATTGCGAGGAGAATATCCCCTTCTCTGCCGTAGGCCAGCACCTGCTGGGCATAAACATATTTTGCTTCCACATCATTGGCAAATGCGGAAATGGCTGCGGAATGCGTGCACAGAGAGATGGCCGGGAGCCCCTGCTGAAGAGCTTCCGCAAGAGGAGCACCTTCTTTATCATCCAGCAGTTTTGCGCGCAGGCCGCTGGAGATCGGCCTTTTCTTCAGGAAGCCTTTCAGGAGCTCCCCCGCAATATGATCACAGTCAGCACAGCTTCCGCCGTTTCCGCAAAGGAGGAGCTTATGACCGTTGGCAAAGGCTTCCGCGATCGTACGGATTGCGAGGACGATCTGATCTCTCATCGGAGATAGTTCCGGATGCCTGGTAAAAAAAGCGGCCAGATGCTGTTCGGTTTCAGGTTTAAAATGTGGATCCATAGGACGATTTCCTCCTAAAGAAAGGCTCCGCTGCTTTGAGCAGCGGAGCCAAATTGATCGCTGAAACAATCAGCCGGCGAACTGTGCCCAGTGCTCTGCAAACTTATCAAGGATAGCCTGCTTCTGGGTGCCGAGCCATTCCCAATCGATGGGGACAACACCGATCTCTTCATCAGAGGGGTAGTTGCCATAGATGATGCCCTTGTTGACGCCGCGTGCGCAGTTGTCAACAGAACGTGCCTGCTGATACTCAACAGAGGAGCAGAAATCGAGGAATGCAGCTGCTGCCTCGGGATGCGGGCAATCTTTGACCATGCCGGCACCGGAGGCGCAGGCAGTATTGCCTTCCTTCATGTAGACGAGCTCGATGTTGTCTGCACCGTTCTGCTCGATCTGCATCTGGACAATGTTTTCATAGGTCAGACCGGCGACATATTCACCGGCAATAACACTCTTGAAGACCTGAGAGGAGGAAGTGGTGATAACGCCGTCGCAGTTCTGAATGAGGGCGTCAACATACTCCCAGGATTTATCATCGTTGATTTCATCACCCATCAGAGCGAGGATGGTGTGGAGCTGACGATAACCGGAAGAGGTTGCTGCAGGATCGGCGAGGATGATTTTGCCCTTCAGTTCAGGCTGGAGAAGATCTTCATAGCCTTCAATCTTGATGCCAAGCTCATCGCGAAGCTCTTTGTTTACAACAAGAGCCATGTACTGTACATCGAAGAAGCTGTAGTAGCCGTAAGGATCCAGTCTGTCAAGCTCATCGGCGATGGACGGCGTGTAGGGCTGGAGAACATCATGGTAAGTGGTACCGTCGGACTCGAAGAGGCCGCCCATGATCACATCTGCATAGGGATTGTTGATTTCACCGCGTGCACGGGCGATGAGTTTACCGACAGAGTCATTAACCCATTCAATCGTGCAGTCGGGATAATACTCATACCAGATGCCTTCAACAGTTGCCTGCTGCGGGTCATCCAGCGTGGAGTAAACAACAACCGTTTTGCCGATGCTGGAAGGATCATCGCGTACCCAGCTTGGTTTCGCATCATCTGCGAAAGCGGTGGCGCAGAGTGAGAGGATCAGCAGTGCGCTCAGGAGAATGCTCAGGAACTTTTTCATCAAAGTTTCCTCCTTTAAGAATAGTTTATGCTCAGGCCCGTAAAAGGGCAAGAAGCCTTGGATGGGAAAACCCGTTTTTAAACCGACATTCTTTCGGAGCCTCTGGTGCAAATCAGATACACCACGAGACAGACGATGGTTACAAGCGTCGTCACGGTGGCAAAAGCGGAAGCCGTGCCGTAGGAACCGAGGGAAATGGCCTGATACGTACCGATGGTCAGGGTAATGGTGCGGTTATTGAAGAGGAAAATGGTGCTGGAGACCTCGGTAACAATGGAGACAAAGCTGAGAATGGCGCCGGAAATAATTCCGCTTGCCATCTGGGGAATGGTGATAACAACAAATGTTTTCATCTTGCCTGCCCCGAGGCTGATGGCAGCTTCCTCGGTGGAGAGCGGAATCTGCATCATGGTGGCAGTTGCGGATCGGCTGGTATAAGGCATTCGGCGAATGGCCATGGAGATCACCATGATGGCCATGGTGCCCGTCAGCACAAAGGGCTTGCTGTTAAAGGAAATAATAAGGGAAATCCCGATAACAGCGCCCGGCATAATGTACGGGAGCATGGAGATGGTATCCACCGTATGGCTGAGCGCACTGGAACGCCTCACGACAAGGTAGGCAATGAGAACTGCCATGATAATAATCACTGCAAGGGCCAGGAACGAGATGATGATGGAATTTTTGGTGGCGCGTGGCAGCAGTTTGCGGACAGCATTGCGGTAGTTCGACATGGAGTAGGTGCTTTGGGGCACCTGACCTTTGTAATCGCGAAAACTGTCAACAATGATATAAACCTGAGGCAGGATGGCAATGGCGATGAGGATATAGCAATAGAGGTGCATCAGCACGCCGCCGATGCCGGTGGGCTTCTTTTTCTGAATGGGGTGCAGAGAGTTGATGGTAAATTTGAAATGATTCGTCGCCAGCTTCTGCAGGAGGAAAATGGCACCCGTCAGCACAATGGCAAGGACGCTGACTGCTGAGGCGAAATTATAGTCAGACCCGGCATCACCCAAAAATGAGTCATAAATCAGGACGGGGAAGGTCTTATATCCTTCGCCGATGATGGCAGGGGTCCCGAAATCGGCAAAGGCGCGCATAAAGACAATCAGTGCGGCGGCAAGAATCGTCGGCATGGTGAGACCCATGACGATTTTGAAAAACCGCTTGACACCGGAACAGCCGAGATTGGAAGATGCCTCCATCAGACTGTTGTCGATATCCTGAAAAGCGCCGTTCATATAAATCATGACCAGGGGGAACAGCTTCAGGGCCTGCACCAGCAGGATGCCGTTAAAGCCGTAAATATTCCCCATTTTAATGCCGAAGACCTGTTTTACAAACTGGGTAATGATGCCGTTACGGCCAAGGAGCATAATCCAGGAATAAGCGCCGATGAATGGAGCACTCATGGTACAAAGCAGCGCCATCACAAAGAGGAATCTACGCCCTTTCAGCTCATAAAACGTGAAGAAATAAGAAAACGGAATGCCGAGAAGCAGGCAGATCACCATCACTGCCCCGCTCACCTTGAAGCTGTTGCCGATGGTCTTGGTATAATAACTTTTGGAGAAGAATTTTACAAAGGCTTTGACGGTAAAACCATCCTTCTGGGTGTAGAAGGCTTCCCACATCAGGCGAACACACGGATAAATAAAGAACAGGAGGAACATCAGCAGCAAAACGATTGCTATCCAGTTCCACATATCGAACTTTCTCTTCATCTTCATATCGTCACCACCCTGTGTATTCGTCCCATCGATTCCGGATTCAGGATGACTGCGGCATCCTGATATTTCTTACCTGCATCCTGAATAGTTATCGCTACACTCATCCATATCCTCCTATCGTTGGTTTTTTCGTTGAAAACTGCCATTATTTTAAACCTATCCGTCGATATAATCAAGTGTTTTTAGCAAAAATTGCCAAACAAACTGAAGTTTCTTTCTATTGATGCCATACAGGACGCATATTGCAGGAAATTTCTGAAGTTCTTGATGTTGATTCTTTGTTGTGTTATACTTGTCAACTGTTATGGAGGGATTGGATATGATCAAACTGGTTGCCTGTGACATCGACGGAACCGTGCTGGAACAGGACGATAAATTTCTGCCCGGGGAACTGCTTGCCCAGGCAGAACGGCTGATTCAAAAAGGAATTGTTTTCTCTTTTTCAAGCGGGAGGCAGTTTTCGAACCTGCGGGTTCTCGCGGACCGCCTTGCAGACCGCTTCTATTACATCTGTGACAACGGAGCTGTCCTCTTCTCCGACGGGAAGCTGCCCGAAATCATCAGCCTGACGGCGATGGATCCCGATGACGCGACCAAGATGATTGAGAAAGTCATCGAAACTCCGGAGCTGGAACTGGAAGTATCCGGATCAAACACAGGATTTCTCTACGTCAAGTCCGAAGCCTTCCAGGATCTGATGCTGAATTATGAGGGGATGAATCTGGTGAAAATCAGGTCTCCGAAACAGATTCCGGAAAACATCCTGAAAGTATCCATCTACTGCAGACGGGCTTCCGAGATCTACCCCCTCTTTGCCCGGGAATGGGGAGAGAAATACCGTGTTGCGATTTCCGGAGAGCATTGGGTAGACATTACGCTGGCTGACAAGGGCCTCGGCATCAAAGCTCTCTGCAGCCATCTCGGGATTGAATTATCGTCCGTTGCGGCTTTCGGAGATAACTACAACGACATTCCCATTCTGGATATTGTGGGGCATCCTTACATGAAAAGCACATCTCCGTCAGATCTTCTGGAGCGGTATCCGAACCATTTTGAAAACGTTGCAGAGGTGCTGAAGACTTTTTGAATTGAAAGGCGCATGGTTTTTGAACCATGCGCCTTTTTTCTATATGGCGTTCTGAGATTGGAGCTCGGCGATGATCTCATCGGCGATGTCGTCCATGACGGCAAGATCCCAGGCAAGTTGAAAGACCGTATAACGGTTGCGGGTTTCCTTGCAGACCAGGAAGGTATCCTTCAGGACGGAGGCGGTGATGCCGATGTCTTTCGGGTCGCAGGGGCAGCCGAGATCTTTCAGAAGCATTCTGAGCTTTTGGGCCGGGTAAACCTTTTTCAGTATCTGCTGAATAGTCTCCCAGTTGGCTTCGATGGTATCGAGGCGCTTGAGCCAGCGGGAAGGATCATTTTTGCCGGAAGCTTTTTCCAGATCGATGATGGCATCGGAGGCATTGCCGTAGGTGTGGCGGATGTTCTCTTCCCAGGAAGCGAAATCAAATCGGGAAGCTGCATCCCGGGCCTTTTGGAAATCGGGCTTGAGGGTGCTGAGCTTTTCGACAACGGAAAGGGCCATGACGGTGCCCACGGCAACCTGCTCGCCATGCATGGCATACTGCTTGCCGCGCTGCTCGCCCAGCACTTCCCAATAGTGGGACATGTGGTGTTCGGCGCCGGAAATGGGGCGGGAATTGCCGTAAAGGCTGATGGTGGCACCCGTCAGGAGAAGGGCATTCATCACATCGCCGATGGCTTCGGGATCACGAGCTTTGATTTTATCCGTCTTGGTGAGGATATCGTCGACATAGGCCTGAACCAGCTCATCGATCTTTTGGCAATAATGATCGCCGTTGATGAGGACGGCAAGATGCCAGTCATTCAGGGCATTAAGCTTGCCGATCAGGTCGGCAAAACCGGCAATCGTCATGCGGTAAGGAGCGGATTTGAGAATATCCGTATCGCCGATGATGACTTCGGTGCTGTGGGCGGGCATGGTTG
>JAFUGY010000137.1 GCA_017469115.1 Oscillospiraceae bacterium | reverse complement strand
GCGCTGGCATACAGATCATCAAAGGTAGCAAAAGAAATCTCCTGAATCAGGCCGGGATTGACCTTGGTTGCGGTTTCCGGCGTCTCCATGCCGAAGAAACCAAGCTTCAGGCCATTTGGTGTTTCAATCACTTTTGTGGCATCGTAGATGGTTTCACCCGTCTCATCCAGATAGACATCTGCGCAGATGACGGAGAATTTGGCACGGCTGAGGTTCTTCTTCAGCTGCTGATAACCAAAGTCAAACTCATGGTTGCCGAGGGTAACAACATCATACCCTGCCGCGTTCATCATGGTGACGGCACTGGCACCCTTGGAAGAGCTGACATAGATCGTGCCCTGACTGAAGTCACCCGCATCCACCATGTAAACATCAGCACCGCTTGCCGAGAAGGAATCCTTCAGGGCAGCCATCACGGCATAGCCTTCCAGACGGCCGTGTACGTCATTGCTGTGGAGAATAACGGTCTTGCCTGCGTAATTGCTGTGGAAAAGTTTGGCATTGGCTGCATAGTCATAATCTGCCGAGGCCGGGATTGCGAGAGCAAGAACGAGGACCAGGGAAAGGACAAGTGCCAGGAGTTTGCGCGTTTTTTTCATAGTCTACCTCCATTTTTCATATTCGGCAGCCGTGAGCCGCCGTTAGGATATACTTCCTACAAGCTAATTTTACCACACTCGGATTGATAAAACAATCATTTCAAACAAAGAATTTTGCCGAATTTAACCAAGATAAGACCAGGTTTTCTTCACGGCTTCCTGTTCTTCCGCCGTCATGGCAGAAAATTGCGACAAAGGAGTGTCCGTCACCAGAAGCTGGTGCCCGCAAACCGGGCAGACCGGCACCGTATCCCGGTTTTTCTGGGAGCCCGTAAAACCGCAGGAAGAACAGTAACGCATGGTGCGCTCGTTACGCCTGACCTTTTTGGGCCTGCTTTTCTTCTCCTCTCTCGGTTTGACTTTGACCCACACGGGTGACCTGCCGCTGTTGAGAACAAACATGGCCAGAAAAAGAAGGAAAAAGAAGATCATGGCCAATGCAATGGGAAAAATCCCCATCACCGTTAAGAATAGAGCCGTTCCTCCGCTGATCAGCATAAAGATCAGGGAAACCACCTGTATTTCTCTCCCCATCGCTCACCCTCCCCGAGCACTCTGTTGCTTTTTATTTTATCACAAAGCATCAAAATGTTCCAGAGCGGCTTCCGGTTTCTGCAAGAATTTATTGACTTTTTTGCCCGTCAACGATAATATATATAAGATTGTAAAGAAAGAAAACGGTGATACTGCTTATGACATCTACCCAGACGGCTGAAGGAAAGCCGCGTCTCTCCATCGGCAAACTTCTGCTGCGCATTCTTTGCGTGGTTCTGACCACGTTGCTTTTGGTGGTCGTGCTGCTTTACGGGGTCATGTTTGTGCTTTGCAAAGGGCCCTCGGAAACGGCGCGCAATCTTTTTGTGCGCTCTGTGAAGGAGACCAGCGCCATTTACTGGCTGCCGAATCTCTATCTCTCGGGAGAAGAGATTTCCGCCATTGAGCGTGCGCAGGAAGTCACGGTGGAAGAGACCGACACCTCTCTTGTCAACGTAAAAACCGAGACGGTTGTCTCCGAAGGCCCTTATACCGATGAGTGGGGCTATACGGATGACGACAACGACGGAATTATCCTGGTGAACGTGCCCGGGCAGACGTATACGGGCTATATGATGATTGTGCTGGATCCTTCCCGCGTGGTGCTGGGCTGCAACCCCGAGACCATCGGAGGAAAAGGCTACACGGTGGCGGAATACGTTTCGATGTTTGATGCCGTGGCCGGGATCAACGGCGGCGGATTTGAAGACCTGAACGGAAAAGGCAACGGGGGCATGCCGGACTCTGCCATTGTGAGCAACGGTGTGATCTACTGCGCCGGCAAGGGCATCGGCCCCGGCTTTGTTGGCATTGATGAAAACGACATTCTCCACGTCGGCTTTACGAGCCTGGAGGAACTGACGGAACGGAAAATCCGTGACGGTGCCGGATACGGGCCTACGCTGGTTTCCAACGGAAAAGCTGTAGACGATGAGCTTCTGGCAAGCGGCCTCAATCCGCGCACTGCCATCGGACAGCGGAAAGACGGAGCCATCCTGCTGCTCGTGATCGACGGACGGCAGCCCAACAGCCTGGGCGCCACCTATGCCGATGAGGCAGAAATTATGCTGCGCTTCGGCGCCGTGAATGCCCTGAATCTGGACGGTGGATCTTCTTCCCTCATGTGGTTTCAGGGAAAGTACATCAACAATAACGCCTCGGTCATCGGCATCCGGCCGATTCCCACAAGCTTTGTCGTGCTGAAAGAAGGTGTGAGATGATCAGACCCTATCGGGAAAAATCCCATTTCGGCACAGGCCTTCTGATTTATATCCTGATCTTCCTGATTCTGACGGTAGTGGGCCTTATCTTCTTTTTTGACTGGCTGAATGCCTATGAGGTCACCCAGCCTTATAACGGTGTGAATGCCTATGAAGCCGCACTTCATGCAAAAGGGCTGACGCCGGAAGGGCTTGCCTCGCTGACGGAACTGGACCGGGAACACCAGACGGAAGAAGAAATCGCACGGGTTACGAAAGAAGTGCTGGCAGATGCAGTCCTCTACCGCTCCCTTTCCAAGGGTTCGGCAAACCGGCAGGCCTATCTTGTGCAGGCGGACGGCAACACCGTCGGCACGGTATACTTCAGCCCGGAGGGGGAAAGAAAGTTCAACTTCAGGGCGTGGGTGCCTGTGGACGAGGACTATGACTTCTCGGCATACTATCAAAACGTCTCCCTCAGCGTGCCGGAGGGATACACGGTTTTGGTCAACGGGGTTCCTCTGGATGAAAGCAACCGCAAAGAGAGCGGCATCCGGTATCAGACCCTGCAGGATTATTATGACGATTATTCCCGCCTCCCCACGCTGGTGACCTACGAAAGCGGCAACCTGCTGGGCGAAAGCGTGACGACCGTGACGGACAGCACCGGAACTCCCGTTGCGCCCGAAAACCTGAACGAGGCGGCTTTCCTGGACACCTGCTCCGGAAGTGACCGCTCCCGCCTCTCCGAATTTACGAGAGAATTTATTTCGGACTATGTGCAGTTCACAGCCGACGTTGGGGGCGGCCATTACTACTATTACAACGAAGTGCGGCAGAGAATCACGCCGGACAGCCCGCTGCTCGACCGGATGGCTCAGTCACTCGGCAGCTTCGGCTTTACAACGACGCATTCCTGCAAGATCATTCGGGATTCCGTCAACATCTGCTGTCCCTTCGGCAGAAACATCTACTTTGTAGACTACTCCTATACGACGGAAACCGTCGGCTCCGGGAATGCGGTGGAAGATTCCCGCAACGTACGGCTGGTGATGGAGGATACTTCCGGCCAGTTGCTGGTGCGTGAAATGACGTATTACTGAGTCACTCCTGTTTTGCATTTTTATATTCTGCTCCATTCGGAGCACAAAAACATCCCAAGATCTCAAAAAAGTTCCTGACAGAAAAGTGGTTGCATGAAAGCAAGAGAATGGAAAATCGAATATCAAATCCCGGAACTTCCGGAGGAGCTGCTGAAAGCGGGTTATAATCCGCTGCTGGCGTATGTGCTCACCCTGCGGGGCATCCGCACCGCCGAGGAAGCCGCAGCCCTGATGGAAGACAGGGATACTCTCCTGCACAATCCGCTTTTGATGGACGGAATGGAAGCCGCCGTTGCAAGAATCCGGCAGGCAATTGCAAGCCGGGAGAAAACCACCGTCTACGGGGATTATGATGTGGACGGCATCACCTCCACCTGCCTGCTGGCGGATTACCTCTCTTCCTGCGGCGTCCCCTGCATCTCCTATATTCCGGACCGGAACGACGAAGGCTACGGGCTTAACTGCAAAGCCATTGACCGCCTGAAAAAAGAAGGCGTCAGCCTCATTATCACGGTGGACTGCGGCATCACAGCCGTGGAAGAGACGGATTATGCCTC
>JAFUGY010000136.1 GCA_017469115.1 Oscillospiraceae bacterium | reverse complement strand
CGAGCGCACGGTCTAAAGGGTGAAAGTCCCGAATCCGCCCGGCAGCGGGAAGGATACAGCCAAAGTCAGGGGCGCCATCGCGAGGTGGAGTCTGAAGGAAGACGGAGGCAAAACGCTGGCCTGTAAAAGATGTCCGGAAAGGCTGAAAGGCGTGGATAAGGTCGCATAACAGACTAAAGTCCTAAAGCTGCACGGAACGCCAACAGTATACGGGGCAGGTATAAGCGGGAAAGAACGTGTGAGTACCCGGGGAGATCTCGCGGACGCGGCAAAGGCGATAGAGTATTCGTTGTCGCGGAGTAAAGCTTGCCGTGAGAAGTCAGCAGAGGCCGTAGTACAAGACTCGGTGGCATATGACACTGGGAAAGGGCCGAACGTAAGGAGACGTTGCAAACCATGGCAACCAAAGACGGATTTGAGCATAGACAACTTCATATAGAAGACTATCTGCTGATGGTAACTGCGGAACAGGGAGAGCAGGCAGAAGTGTGCGCCCGTCAGAGGATTGCAGGGGACGACGACGCTATTACAGACGAATGGACGAACAACCTGCTGGAGTTGATCATCAGGACGGGAAACCTTAACAAGGCATACCGCAGGGTGAAAAGGAACAAGGGAAGCGCAGGGATCGACAGGATGCAGGCGGATGAACTTCTGCCCTACCTGGAAGAGCACGGCGAAGAACTGATCCAACAGCTGAGGGAAGGGAAATATAAACCCAACCCGGTTCGGCGGGTAGAAATACCCAAGGAAGAGAAAGGCAAAGTAAGGAAGCTGGGAATACCGACGGTGGTAGACCGAATGGTACAACAGGCGATAGCGCAGGAGTTAACGCCTCTGTATGAGGTGCAGTTCTCGGACAACAGCTTTGGATTCCGCCCGGGAAGAGGACAGCATGATGCATTGAAGCGCTGCCAACAATTGGTTAACGATGGATATGCATTTGTGGTGAGCATGGACTTGGCAGCATACTTTGACACAGTGAACCACAGCAAACTGATAGAGGTGCTGTCACGGACAATCAAGGACGGACGGGTCATATCGCTGATTCATAAGTATCTCAACGCGGGAGTCATGGAAGACGGCGGATTTCACAGTACAGAAGAAGGAGTGCCACAAGGAGGCCCTCTCAGTCCGTTGCTCGGAAATGTCATGCTTAATGAGCTGGATAAGGAGCTGGAGAAAAGAGGACACAAGTTTGTGCGCTATGCAGATGATTGCATGATCTTCTGCAAATCGCGAAAGAGCGCGGAACGTACCATGAGGAACATAATACCGTACATCACGGAGATGAAAGTCAATCTCGAAAAGACTACAGTGGCACACGTCAGCAAGGTGAAATATCTTGGTTATGGATTCTACCGGCACAAGGGAAAATGCAGACTGAGAGTTCATCAGAAATCGGTTGTGAAGATGCGGAAGAGGTTCAGAGAACTAACATGTCGAGGCAACCGGTGGAGCTTCGAGGACCGAAAACAGAAACTCAAAACATATATCTGCGGGTGGGTAAACTACTTCAAGCTTGCAGATATGCGGAAGCTGATGAAGGAAACGGATGAGTGGCTTCGCCATCGGATACGGACAGTGATATGGAAGCAATGGAAAAGGGTGCGAACGCGCTATCGGATGCTTCAAAGGCTGCACATAGAAGAATGGAAGGTCCACGAAATGGCCAACTGTAGAAAAGGACCTTGGAGAGCGGCCATGATGCTCAACTCGGTCATTACAAAAGAAAGACTGGCCAGAGCAGAATATACGTCCATGCTCGACCAGTACCAGAAAGTCTGTGAAAACTTACGAACCGCGTAGTACCGAACAATACGCTACGTGGTGTGGAAGGGGAGGTCGAAACCTCCCCTATCCGATAGACGTGCCAACAATTCTGACGGCGTAAGGGCTGGAATTCTTCCTGCTTTGAAATCTTTCACATTTCGGGTGACGATATACGCCGCATGGAGACGTTCAGCCGTAGCGGATTGTACAGCGTCCTCATAATTCTTCCACCGCATCCCGGCAGCATGATGAATGTCAGCAACGCTAAGCTCCGTGAAGTGGAAGATCAGAGAAAGCTTCAGCAGAACATCTTCAATTTTATCCGGAGAGAGCTCTTTTCGCAATACATATGCTGTGATAGAGAAGCTGAATCGGGAATACTATGATAAAAAAGGGTATCCACACCTGGCAAGAGCATACCGACCAGGAAATGGCAGCTCGGTAGAGTTTTGATGAGGATACTATTGCTCGGAGGTTGACCGTTCGGCTCTGTTGAGATAGCGGACAGATTCACGGTCAATCAGTTTTCCCTGAAAATCAAAGGTAATACCGATCTGGTGGCTGAAATGCCCTTCTATCATGCTGATGAGCATTTTACAGGCCGAAGTGCCGAGATTGGCAGATGGAAGTTCAATTGTTGTCAGCGGCGGATAGATCATGCCGGAATACGGCAGGTTGTCAAAACTGATAACGGAAATGTCTTTCGGCACGGAGATACCCTTCCTGGTGAAAGCCTGGAGAATGCCGAAAGCTGTCAGGTCGTTGATGGCAATGATGGCTGTGATGGAACCATGCTTTTCGGATAGAAACTGATCGACCAGATGTTTTCCCATTTCAAACTCATATAATCCGGTGTCAGTTTCCATCTCAGTTCCAGCGACAAAGATATTGCTGTCAGGAAAGGGGAGACCTGCTTCTTTCATGGTGGTGCGTACACCGGAAAGTATTCCTCTGCGGTAGGATTTGGTGAGTGGGGACGTGAAGAACGCAATGTTCCTATGCCCAAAGGAAATAAGGTGCTCTGCAGCCATCTTCCCGGCAGAGGGATAATCAGTGCGCGTCATGATGGTGTTAGGCAAAGAAAAATTTGACTCCAGCATGGCGACCTGCCCACCGCAGGCAATATAGTTTTCAAGAGTTGCCTTCTCAGAATCGATGGAAATGATGATCAGGGAAGTGATTCTTGAGCGCAGGAGCGAGTGAATGTTTTTTCGCTCTTCTTCTACGGAGCGATGCGAGGAGCAGACCATCACCTGATAACCATGCCTGTTTGCTTCTGCTTCTACTCCCAGAATTACCTGGCTGAAGAAAGGGTTCTGAAGCGTCGGGACGATGATTCCCAATACCGGGCTGGTATCAAATTTTATGATGAGAGAAGAAGCAACGGGAAAGTAATTCAGTTCATTTGCGGCCTCAATCACACGTTTTCTTGTTTTTGTACTAACGGGATATTCAGAGTCGCTGAGGACGCGGGAAGCAGAGGCGAGAGATACGCCTGACCGATTTGCGACATCGGCTAAGGTTGCACCGCGAGCTGGATTTTTCTTTCGGGACATGGCGGCCTCCTGAAACAGTGTTTTTTTCAGAATAACACGAGAGAAGGAAGAAAGCAAGAAAAGAAAAGTTTTCTTTTTTAAATATGTCTACAGACTTGTCTGGGTTGTTTTTTAGCTAATTTTTACAAAATCAAAGACAAATATTTGGTTAAAATGCAGACAAAATCAAACTTTACAGAAATATTTTTCTGTTTTACTCTTTCAATCAAGAACTACGGGGAGGAAAAGACATGAGTAATCTGATTCATGGCTTTAGAGAAACAATTGATGGCTTGTTTGCCCAAATTGAGCAGGAGCAGGAGTCTTTTGACAAAGCGGCAAAGATTATTGCAGATGCAGTGGAAGCTGACAAGATGGTGCATGTGATCGGCCCCGGAGGGCACAGCAATATGGGAGTGGAAGAAATTCTGTGGAGAGCCGGGGGGCTGGCTATCTGGGATGCTATTCTTGACGCCGGCACCAACCTAATCCACGGGGCAAAGAGAAGCAACATAGTAGAACGGACACCCGGCTATGCAAAAGCAGTGCTTGATGCTTATCATGTCGGCAAAGAGCCGGGAGAGGTGATGGTGATTATCAATGCCTATGGGATCAATGCCATGACGATTGATACTGTGCTGGAGTGTAAAAAGCGAGGGGTAACGACAATTGCTGTTACGTCAGATTCTTTTGCGAAAATTGTGCCGCAAGGCCATCAGAGCAGGCATCCGAGCGGAAAGAATCTGTTTGAAGAGGCTGATATCTATATCAATAATCACCTGCCGGTGGGCGATGCGGTGATCGAAATCGAAGGATACGACCAGAAAGTAGGTTCAACCAGCACCTTCTGCAACTGCTTTTGCATGAATTGCCTGAGCGCCACCATTGTTCAGGAGCTGGTGAAGAGAGGAATAGAGCCGCCAGTTTTTGAGAGTGCCAATATGCCCGGAGGGGATGAGCACAACAAGGCACTGGAAGAAAAGTACGGGAGACTTGTGAAACATCTGCTGTAATTGCGCAGCAGTTAATCAGGTGAACCTCATCCACCTCGATAGATCGCGGTCCCCCTTCCCTGCATGGGAAGGCAAAAAGGAGAAAACGGGAGCTTATTATGGTACATGCGGCATTGGATTATCTGACCGGTGTTCAGAATTTAATAGAGCAGGTGAAAGAAACCGAGGCAAAAAAGTTTGCACAGGCGGCTGAAATCATGGCAGATCGGGTTGCTGAAGGGCATCTGATTTTCACATGGGGTCCCGGAGGGCATTCCTCCATCTTTTCAGAGGATATCATGTACCGCAAAGGAGAGCTTGCCGCTGTCTGCCCGATTTACGATGCCAATATCTCCCTATCCCACGGAGCTGCGCGTGAGATTAACGGAATGGAACGTGTGGAAGGCCTGGGAAAAGTGATCGTGGAATACAATCGGATTGGGAAAGGTGATGTGATTGTGTTCGGCAGTGCTTACGGCATCAACCCCGTGGCTATCAGCGCAGCGGTTGAATGCCGAAACAGAGGAGCAACTGTAATCTCTATCACTTCACCGTCTTTCTCAGACGCATCCACTTATGCAGGGGCAAAGCATAAAAGCGGAGCAAGTTTATACTCGGTGAGTGACCTTTATCTGGACAGCAAAGTGCCTTATGGAGATGCTATTTTAGAATATGATTTTCTGGAGCATAAGATTTCGCCGGTGGCTACTGTGATGCAGGCGATACTGCTGAAAGCACTTCTGGCGGAAACGATGGTGCGCTTAAAGGAAAAAGGAGTAGATCCGTTTACATGGACAAATTCCTTGCAAGAAGGCGGTATTGAGGCAAACAGTGCCTATATGAATCAGATCTGGGGCAGAGTGAAATCGATGTGAGGGGTGAGAGAATGGAATATCTTGACAGAGCAATTGCCACCCTGAAAGCACTGGATGCGGAGGAGAAGCATATTCAATCGGCACAGAAGATCATTTCTGCTGCGGTAAAAGAAAACCGGTTAATCCACATCTTCGGAACAGATACAAGATCATCTGCACTGATTTCAGAAGTGTTTTTCCGGGCAGGGATGCCGATCACAATCGATCCGATGCTCGACCCGACACTGGATTCAGCCCATGGTGCCTATCGGAATCAGATGGCCTGGGAAGTTAAGAATCTTGCACCGTGTATTCTGGATTATTATGAAAGAGTGGAGGAAGGGGATCCGTTTATCCTGATTGGCAGCGATGAAACGCTCCCAATGTTTGCACAGAGCCTGCAGTGGGCCAAGGAGAAAAAGCTGCGGATTATCACAATCTCTGACAATGGGACGGACGGAGAAGTATCGGTTTCTACCCATTGTGGGGATGACACATATGCCATTGCAGTTTCGGCCATCCTGAACATGATGATGGATGCAGGGCTTCCGGAAGAAAAAGTCTGGCTTGGAAAGAGAACCGTTGATCTTGACAGGAATACAGAGAAAATCGATAAAATGCTTTTCCGCATCAGGCATCTTTAAAAATGAATGGTATCCGGGTGACCGGCTATCAAATAAAGAAAAAGGAGAAAAACCAATGAAAAAAGCACTATCCCTTATCCTTGCACTCGTGATGGTTCTTTCCCTCTGCACCTGCTTCGCATCTGCCGAGACAAAGGAAATCACGTATGTGACCCTTGGCGACACAGGTATGGCACTGCTTGAGGAAGCTGCGGCTGAATTTGAAGCAGAAACCGGGGTGAAGGTCAACCTCGAAAGCTGGAGCTATTCTGATGCTTATCAGAAGATCCTGACGCTGGCAGAAGCAGGAAATATGCCGGATGCCATGTATGGGTTCTCTTCATGGACGGAACAGTTTATGAAGGCGGGCTGGTCAGTCCCATTTGACGGGCTCATCAGTGACGAGCTGTATAACGACTTCTCACAGGCAGCCCGTGACGTTTGCAGTGTTGACGGAAAAATGTGGGCAATGCCCTCTTACATGTCCGTCCGTTCTGAGCTGATCAACAAAGCATCCTTTGATGCAGCCGGCGTTGAAGTTCCCGACACGTGGGAAGGCCTGCTTGAAGTTGCACCGAAGCTCTGCAATGATGTGACACCGTATGCTTACACCATGGTTGCAGGCCATGCAAAGAACACCATCGACTGCTTCCTCCCGATCCTGTGGGCATATGGCAGCGACGTACTGAGTGCTGACCGCCAGACGGTTGCCTTCAATACGCCGGAAGGTGTTGCAGCGCTTCAGATGTATGTGGATCTTGCCGAGTATGCAGAGCCGGGCTATGGTGAAAACACCATCAACGAAACCCAGAGCGCATTCACAACGCAGACAGCTGCTGTTTATATTCACAACGGGCAGGGGCTTGCTGCACTGGAAGCTGCAGGTGAGAGCCATGAATGGGCAGAGATTATTGACCCGTTGAAGGGACCCGGCGGAGAAGCTTATTCTTACGGTGTTATGGATGTAGACCTGATGTTTGCAACAGGCAACGAAGAGATTACGGCAAAGTTCCTTGAACTGTGGCATCAGGCCAAATATCAGGGCGAAGTAATCAAGGCTGCAGGCTGGGTTCCCAACCAGGCATCCTATGTAGAAGCTATCCCTGCGTTCTCTGATCCTGACAATGCCCTGGTTGCACCGTTTGTTGCAATGGAAGGAATTGCCAAGTTCAAACCGTCCATTACCTGCTGGGAAGAAATCCAGAAGATTATGGCTGACCATGTTACCAATGCGGTGTTCGGCGTAGAGACGGCAGAAGAAGCCTGGGCTGCTGCCGAGACCGAATGCAATGCAGTGCTTGCAGCACAGTAAAAAGTACTGGCACGGAATTCTCTCATAAGATCCAGTCAAGAAAAGAGGGCCATGGGATTAAACCTGTGGCCCGATCCCCAAAAGAAAGGAGAAGATTATCTGTGAATCATTCTCTTAATCAAGACAGATGGAAGGACTATCTCTATATTCTTCCGATGATCCTGGTATTCTGTGTTTTTATTCTTTATCCTGTTGTCCAGGTAATCTACCAGTCCTTTTTTATCAAGTCTGCCTCCGGAGAAATGAGCTGGGCAGGGCTCGGCAACTATACAAAATTCTTTCACTCGAAAGAAGCAAAAATAGTGTTTAAAAACACTGCTATCTGGTGCCTGATCGGCACGGCATCCAAAATTGTCCTCGGCCTCATTATGGCCTATATTCTTAACAAAAAATTCAGGGGGAAAAAGCTGCTTACGGTAATTATTCTGATACCCTATGCGATGCCGGCGGCAGTCTCCTGCACGGTGTGGAGATTAATGTATAATCCAAACTTCGGACATATTAACCAGATGCTTTTGGATTTGCATTTTATCAATAGAGCGGTTTCCTTTTTGGGGAAACCTGCAACATCACTTACTGCTGTAATGATTGTCAATATCTGGGCAGTAGCACCTTTTTGCGCATTGAATATTCTCTCCTCCATGTATGCAATCCCGGCTTATATTTATGAAGCTGCCGAACTGGATGGAGCAAACGCCTGGCAGCAGTATATGCGGATTACACTCCCGATGATTTTCAAAGATGTAAGAACGCTTGCCCTTCTCATTGGCATCTGGGCATTCAACTCCTTTGATGTGATCTATATGATGACAACGGGAGGACCAGCGAATTCTTCTGCAATTCTGGTCAATCAGGTGTATTCCAATGCTTTCGAATTTAACAACAGGCCGTACAGTGCGGCAATCAGTGTTGTGTGCTTCTTCATCCTGATGATATTTGCAGTGCTTTATGTTCAAAGCAAGGGCAGGGAGGAGAGCTATGAGTAAAGCAACAAAAAAACTGGTTCTCGGGCTTGTGGTGGTTGTTATGCTGACGCTGCTGCTTGGCCCGGTAATCGCCATGATCGGTGTTTCACTGAAGACGAACGCAGAGGTTTTTTCCAAACCGGTTACCTGGTTTCCGGCAGAACCGCAATGGTCCAATTATGTTACGGTTTTTCGGAAGATGGATATCCTGAACGGATTTAAGAACAGCCTGATTGTAACCGGCGGAACAATCGTCGTGATTATGGCAATTGCGATTCCTGCTGCCTATGCGTTATCGAAGCTGAAATTTCAAATCAAGAAGCCGCTTTACTATCTCGTTTTGATCAGCCAGATGTTTGCACCGATTATTGTCGTGATTCCACTCTATCAGATGGTGAACGGCTGGGGGCTGATTAACACAAGGGTAAGCCTCGTGATGATGAATGTGACATTCAATCTGGCTTTTATTGTGCTAATGTTGAAAAGCAATTTTGATAACGTACCGAATGAGATTGTGGAAGCTGCTACGATTGACGGCTGCAGCAAATTTCAGACGTTAACGCGGGTGATCACCCCAATCTCAGCAACCGGAATTGCCGTATCCGTCATCTTCGTTTTTACAAGAACGTGGAACGAATTTCTCTTTGCCTTTACATTTATCTCAAGCACAGATAAGAAAACAATTATCGTGAAGTTGTATGAGATCCTGAAAAACAACCCTGCAGTCGGAATCCCGTGGGAGCTGGTTATGGCCGGTGCGGTTTTGACGACGATTCCGCTTGTGGTATTGTTTATCTGTATCCGGAATTATATTACGGGTGATGCAACAAAAGGCGCAATCAAATAAAAAGAGCCGTTTCATTGGGTAACCCTCCTTTCTCTTCGCGGGTGTCTCCGTACTGACGGAGACATCCGGAGGGAAAGAGGGGACAGGAGGTTTTATGAAAATAACCATGCCTTACGGAAAGGAAAAAGTCCGGTTCGAGATCCCGGATCAAAATTTTATCGGAATGATGGATCCGGAATTTGTGAACCCAATTGCAGATCTTGACCGAGCAATCGAGGCTGCGATTGATCATCCTTTCGGATGTGATCCGCTGGATCAGATTGTTGTTCCCGGGAAAAAGATTGCCGTTATTATCGATGACGGTTCCCGCCCGACACCGCAGAATAAAATACTGCCGATTTTGCTCAGAAGACTGGAGAAAGCAGGCGCACGCAGGGAGGATATCCGGATTGTGGCAGCCCTTGGCAGCCACCGGTATATGACGGAAGATGAACTGCGTGAGAGAGTGGGAGATGAAGTTTACAGCAACTACGCCGTGATGAATTCAGAATTCCGTGATCCGGAAAAACTGGTATATGTTGGGGATACGCCGGAAGGCGTGAAAATTCTTGCCTCCAAGGTGGTAATGGACACAGAAATCCATATAGGTGTAGGATGCCTGGTGCCACATCCTGTGATGGGATGGGGTGGAGGAGGAAAAATCCTCTATCCCGGAATTGCAGGGGAAAAAACTGTTGCTTATTTCCATTTAAAAGCGTCTCTGTTTGATGAGAATATGTTTGGATGTGACACAACCCCAATCCGGAATATGATGGAGGGATGGGTAAACTCCATCGGGTTGGACTTTATCATCAATGTAATTCTGAACGCACACCTTGAGATTGCTGATGTGGTTGCCGGGCATTATATCGCAGCACAGCGTGAAGGCGTCAGACGGGGGAAAAAGATTGTAGGTTATCAAGTAAAGGAGAAAGCAGATGTGATGATCTGCTCTTCCCATCCGGCAGATCAGGATTTCTGGCAGAGCCCGAAGGCTATGTATGCTGCAGAACCTGCCTTGAAAGGAGAAAAGGGTGGGATCCTGATTATGATCAGCCCAAACTATGAGGGGATTGGCCCGCACGCTGAATACCCTGAATATATGGGCAGAGATGACGGGGATGAAATGGTAAGAGCCATTTTTCGCCGCGAAGAAGTAAAAGGAGATCCGCTTGCCATTGCAGTAGGAAACAGCATGAGCAAGATGCGAAGAAGAAGGAAACTGATTGTTGTAGGAGATGGTGTAACAAAAGAAGAAATGGAGCAATGCGGTTGTGAGCAGGTTCCTCTGAATCAACTGCAAGCGCTGATCAATAAAGTTATTGAAGATAATCCTGACTGTAGGATTGGCGCACTGTCAAACGGCGCAGAGACATTCTTATACAACTGAATCATCAGCTTCCTGTCTGCAATCCGGAGTGTAGACAGAAAGAAGAGAAAGACAAAGTTATGCAGGGCAGACAACTGATCTACATAATAAAAACAGATATGCTTACTTAAAGGGGATAACTATGTCTATAAGAAAAGATACTTATTTTGGGAAAATGCGGGTTCGCGTGTTTGATACGCGTGACGAAATGGGTGTGTGCGCAGGAACGGAAGCCGCACTCAAAATAAAGGAACTTCTCTCCGGGAAAGAAGAGATCAATGTCATGTTTGCAGCAGCGCCTTCGCAGAATGAAACACTGCAGGTGTTGATGGCAGATCCGGATATTGACTGGAGCAGGGTAAACGGATTTCATATGGATGAATATGTCGGGCTGGATGAGAATCATCCGGCAGGGTTTCGGAATTTTCTGCGAAAAGCGGTATTTGACCGGAAACCGTTTAAGAGCGTTCATCTATTAAACGGAAATGCGAACGATCCGGAAGAAGAAGCGGATCGATATGGAAAGTTATTGGAGGAACATCCGCTGGATATCTGTATTCTCGGAATCGGAGAAAATGGGCATATTGCCTTTAATGATCCTCCGGTTGCTGATTTTGCTGACACAAAACGGGCAAAAGTTGTGAAGCTTGACCGCATTTGTCGGGAACAGCAGGTACATGACGGTTGCTTTGAAAAGCTGGAAGACGTACCGACGCATGCACTGACGGTAACGGTACCGGGGTTGTGCGCTGCGAAATGGATGTATTGTTCCGTCCCAGCAGCGACCAAGGCGAATGCTGTTGCCCATGTAGTTCGGGATGAGATTTCCACTGCCTGCCCAGCCACCATTCTGAAAGCGCAGGAGCATGCTTTCCTCTATGCGGACGAGGAGGCGGGGAGGGAGATCCTGTGATGGAGAGACAACTGTTTTATCATGCGAACATTGTTTTACCGGACAGGATTATTGCAGGATCTGTAACAGCGGATGATGGGAAAATATCCGGGATTTACAGCGGAATACCTGACGAGAAGGTAACCCGGCAGTATGAGCTGGTTGACTGCGGCGGGCAGTATCTTGCACCGGGTTTTATTGACATCCATACGCACGGTGCCGGTGGGCACGATTTTATGGACGGCAGTGAGGAAGCTCTTATCGGGGCCTGCAAGGAGCATCTGAAACATGGAACGACTTCGATTTGTCCCACGACATTGACCGGTACCAATGAAGAACTGTTTCGATTTTTTGCCATTTATCGTAAGGTGAAAGCAGAGTGGAAGGATGGTCCGAATTTTCTCGGGATTCATCTGGAGGGGCCGTTTTTTTCACCGGCGCAAGCCGGCGCGCAGGATCCCGCCTATCTGCAACTGCCGAAACCGGAAAACTATCTCCCGATTCTGGATGCGGGCGGAGAAGACATTGTACGGATGTCAGTTGCAGTGGAACTGGACGGAGCAATGCAGCTTGGTGATGAACTTGCCAGACGGGGGATTCTGGCGGCTATCGGGCACTCGGATGCGAATTATGATCAGGTGCGGGAGGCACTCGGACATGGTTACTCCCATGTGACGCATTTATACTCCGGCATGTCATCGCTGCACAGAGTAGGGCCTTACAGGGTATTGGGTGTTGTAGAGTCTTCTTATGCATTTGATGAGCTGAGTGTTGAGATTATAGCCGATGGAAAGCATCTGCCTGCAGAATTATTGAAGCTGATTGTGAAATGCAAAGACAATGACAAGATCTGCCTGATTACGGATTCGATGCGGGGAGCCGGATTACCGGAAGGACAGCATGCAAAATTGGGCAGCCTTGCAAATGGACAGGATGCCATTATTCGGGATGGTGTGGCAATGATGCCAAACTTCAAGGCCTTTGCCGGCAGTGTTTGCACAACAGACCGATGTGTGAGAACCATGCACCAGCAGGCGGGACTGTCAATTGAGAAAGCAGTAAAAATGATGACACTGAATCCAGCTAGACTGATCGGTGTAGATAACAGAAAAGGATCCATCGAGAAAGCGAAAGATGCTGATTTCGTCCTATTTGATGAGGATGTGCGTGTTTCAGCAGTCTATATTGGGGGCAGAAAAGTTTTATAAGGGAGAGAATCTATGATTACAGAAAAAGGATGCTATTATTGTGACAGGAATGAAAACTTCCGGGAGCTATTATTCGAACTATGTGATTTGAGAGTGTCCAAGGTCTTTTATTGTAAAGATCAGACTTTGCCGGGGCGCTGCACAATTATGTTTCAAGATCACTACGAAGAAATATACCAGATTCCAAAGAAAGAGAGAGATCTATATCTGGATGATGTATGCCTTTTGGCAGAAACCATTAAAGATTTATTCCATCCTGACAAGATTAATTATGGTATTTACGGAGATGAATGCCGTCATGTCCACTTCACAATATGCCCGAAATACAAGGGGAAAATCGGGTGGGGACAGCCATTTATCATGTTCCCGGAAAACAGAGTGTTTCTCAGCGAAGAAGAGAATAAAGAACGCATGGACAGGATGAGGGAAGCACTGCTTTCCCGATTAAATCATGGTTAAAGCTGCTGCTTTTTCGAGAATAAAATACGGAACGGAAGTTCCACGGGAGGATTACATTCAGCTTTGCGAAAATGCCGCTTATCAGGCAGGCAAAGCGGGATGTGATCTTTTCGTGCTACCGGAACACTTTGACACATTTGGCTCTCTTGAGATGGCTGTAAATGACGGGGGAATCTATTGCGAAGGAACAGACAGAAGTGATATTTGTGCTGCCTGTGCAGAGCCTGTTCCAGGCCCGATGACGCATCGCTTTGGCTGCATAGCACAAGATTTTTCCATGTATATTGCCGCCAATTATTATGAGCGGGATGATGGGAAAACTTATAATACATGTGTTCTGATAGACAGGAAAGGGAATGTTGCGGGGAAATATAGAAAGAGCCATTTGTGTGGATCGGAGCATAGGATTAACGGTGTTACGGCCGGGGACGAGCTTCCGGTATTTGATTGTGATTTCGGAAAAATCGGAATTATTATCTGTATGGATATGAATTACCCGGAAATAGCAAGGATTCTGACGCTAAAAGGGGCAAATATCCTTCTTTGGCCGCATCAAACCTATGGCCCGACAGAAGAAATGGTGTTATTGCAGGCAAGGGCAAGAGCAATCGATAATGCATGTTATATAGTTGGTGCGGATTTTGCCAGCCTTCCTCCTTTTGCACCTTATTGTACAGGTCATGAATATATGGGGAGAGCAACTATTATCAATCCGGATGGCGTAATTATTGCCGATACAGGCCATTTACCGGGACTTGCAATTGCGGCTTTTGAACCGGAACAACACCGAATCACAAAGGATGTTGTTTGTATCAGAAAATCCGGAGTTGATTACTTCGGAGAAGATATTCTCCGCACAAGACGACCGGAACTATATGGGGAAATCACCAGGAGAACAGAATTACCAAAGGATGAAGAGGTATATGATGAATTATAATGAGAAGAAAAAATTATATGGATTCTACCAAAATGAATTGAGCCAGAATCTTTTGGGATTCTGGCTTCCACGATGTGAAGACAAAGAGTACGGCGGATTTCTCAATTGTTTTGATAATGCAGGAGAAAAACTTGCCTCCTATGACAAATATACATGGAGCCAAGGGCGATTTGTGTGGATTTTTTCGAGATTAGCCGGTACACCAATTCCGATGTTTTCAGACCGGGAAAGGTCTGAATTTCTGCGCCTTGCACAGCAGGGTGCCGAATTTCTGATGAAGCATTGCCTTATTGCACCGGGTGACTGGAGATGTGTTTTTCTGATGGAGCGGGATGGAAAACCAAAAGAAGTTACTCCAGGTTCACCGCCTGACATGAGCATTTATGCAGATTGTTTTGCCGTTCTCGGACTGGGAATGTATGCATCGGTTTCCAGAAAAGAAGAAGCATATGTATTTGCAAAAAAACTGTATGCCTCTATTTTGGAGCGAGTGGGAAAGAATCAATTTAACACGCTGCCGTATCCGCTTTCTCATTGCTACAGAGCACATGGAATCCCGATGATTCTGGATAACACGGCAAGGGAACTTTTGAGAGCAGCAGAGAAGTTTGATATGGTTTTTGCGGAGCAGTTAAAAAAGGATATGAAGGAGTTCTGCCTGGATGAATTGGAGCACTTTGTAGACAAAAACAACGTTTTACATGAAATTATTACAGAACAAAATATCTTTTTCCCGCAGATCCTTGGGCAGCACATGAATCCCGGCCATACCATTGAGGATGCATGGTTTATGCTTGATACGGCATCGATCTGTGGAATACCAGAAATTAAAGAAAAGATCTTTGATATGACTAAAAAGGCACTACAGAATGGCTGGGATGATGTTTATGGCGGATTGCTTCATTTCTGCGGCGTAGAGGGCGGAGAACCGAACGGAGACTACACAGGTGTTGAGAACGAAACCATGACAAAACAACTTATGGGATGGGGCGATAAACTCTGGTGGATTCATTCGGAGGCACTGTATACAACGCTGAGGTGTTATTTTGAATCGGGAGATGAAGAATTCCTGGCATGGCATGAAAAAGTATTTGAATATACATTTCAGACTTTCCCAAACAGAGATCCGAATATCAGAGAGTGGAAACAGATCAGAAGAAGAGACGGAACACCGGAAGAGAAAGTAGTTGCATTACCGGTGAAGGATCCGTTTCACATTATGAGAAACATGATTCTGATTCTTGAGTTGCTGTATAATCCTGTATGAACAGACAAAAGGGTGAAATCATAACCATAGCCGGTTTCATGGGTTTGTTTGCCCTCGCGGCGACAATCCATGCAACCACAGGGGTGATGTTAACCTCTTATATTGATGAATATTCCCTTGATGGAGCAGCCCAGGGACTTTGCGGGACAGCGGAAAGCATTGGTTTTATCTTGTCCTTATTTATTTCTGCGTTTCTGTTGACGAAAATGCCAAAAACAAGGGTTGTTCTTATTATGGCATTCATCATGGCGCTGGTTTTACCGGGTGTTGGATTACATCCGAACCGGTTTCTTTTCCTCTGCTTCTGGTATGCAGTTTTTGGGATCTCTTACGGGATTTTCGATAGTTTATCATCCTCCTTGATATCGGATATTTACCCGGAAAAGTCAGCTAAAATGATGAGTTATATGCGGGCAGTTTACTGCCTGGGCGGAATGACTTCTCCTTTGCTTTTAAATGCACTGATGTCAACCGGGTTAACCTGGCACTGGGTGGCATTGTGGGCTGGGTTTGTCGGGTTAGGATTGTTCATGTTCTATTTTGTGTTTTCGGCAAGAAGGCTTCCTGCTGGAACGGTAAATGCAACGGATCAAATTGATTTAACAGGAATAAAAGACTTTTTATTATTAAAAGGCGCTGCCAGAACACTTCTGTTCGGGTTGATGTATTACGGACATCAGATCGGACTTACGGTTTGGATCGTCCGATATATTCAGGAATATCTGAGGGAAACACGCTGGGGAATCTATGCTCTTACTTTTTACTGGGTTGGGGCATTGCTCGCGAGGATCATTCTCCCAAATCTGATTGCGCGACACAAAACGCTGCTGGTATTTGGAAATGCCTGTTCTGCAACCCTCTTTATAGCCGGAGTGTTGATTGGAAACGGAAAAATCATGTGCATTATGATCCTTTTGGTAGGATTTGCAGAAGGGACAACAATTCCTATGCTGGTGGATTATGCATGCTCTTTGGACAGGAAGAAAAGCACGGTGGCGTGTTCGGTGATTATATTTACAAATAATTGCGGTAGCATTGTTATACCGTCTCTTATTGGCGCAATTATAGCAGCATTAGGCGCAAACGTTGGAATTTTTGTTTTACCAGCATTATCAATCTGCTGTGCGTTGACGGCATTAAAAATGGAATAGGATAAGACATGATGGATTATATAGCAAGACCTGGAGATCCAATACGAAAAAAGTTACAAAGAATATGCAGAGACTTTCGGCTGAAGGGGGAAGTGATACTCTACAGGAGGATTCCCAACGGGCACATCAACGAGGCATACTATACAGCGCTGTATGACGGGAAGGAAGTCAGACAATATCTGGTGCAGAAGGTGAACTGGTTTGTGTTTAAAGACCCGATCACCATGATGCACAACATTGAACTGATCACGCAGCACATTATGGCCAAAGAGAGAACGCTGGAGAGAAGGCGGCGGCTGCACTTTCACCACACGGCGGAAGGGAACAACTATCTGATCCTCGGAGAGGGAGAAGAGAAGGAGTTCTGGCGGGTATACAACTTTGTGGAGAACTCGGTATGCTTTGAGACGTCGGAAGGAAACCCGGAAGTGCTGCGGGAATCCGGCAAGGCCTTCGGCAAATTCATGCGGCAGCTGCAGGACTTTGATGCCAGCCAGCTGGTGGAATCGATCTCACACTTTCATGACACGGCATTCCGGATGGATACGTTTTTCGGCATTGTGGGGGAGGACCCGGTGGGGAGAGCTGCCGGAGTTGTGCAGGAGATTGCCCTGATCCGGGAGAACCGGGAGTTTGCCGGGACGCTGTGCCGGCAGATTGAGGCAGGGGAGCTGCCGATCAGGGTGACGCACAACGACACAAAGACCAACAACATTCTCTTTGACAGGGACACGCTGGACCCGCTGGTGGTGATTGATCTTGACACGTGCATGCCTGGGCTCGCGTGCTATGACTTTGGGGATACGATACGCTTTGCAGCCTGCACGGCGGAGGAGGACGAGAGTGACACCGAGAAGATGAAGCTGGATCTAGGGCTCTTCCGTGCGTATGCGGAAGGATATCTTTCCCAAACGGCAGATATACTGTCGGAGGCGGAGATTGAGAGCTTGGCGACCGGCGCGGCGGTTATTACGCTGGAGCTGGCATCGAGATTTCTGGGGGATTATCTGACGGGAGACAAGTATTTCAGAATCGATTATCCCGAACACAACCTGGTAAGAGCGAGAGCACAGCTGGCGCTTTTCCGGGACATGATGGCGCATATGGAGGAGATGCAGGGGATTGTACAGGAATTGGCGGAATCAAATGAAGAGTGATCGAGAATTCGCTTGAAAAGTGAGAAGTATATATACAGGAGAGCACAGCTAATCTCTTGAAAAGTGCGCAGCTTTGAATTTTATCGGCTTCACACTCGCCTGTAAGATGGAGGGTGAAAAAATAAAAAAACCGCGGCGAGGAGCCGCGGGTGAGAGAATTACTGTTTCAGAAGATCGATATAGAGAGACCGATCGGATTCGGGGATACTCAGGGCATCCATGGCCTGAAGTGGAGACCAGTTGAATTTCTGCATCAGGCTTCTCAGGTTATTCATTCGTTCATCTGACTTTCCCTGCTGCATGCCCTGTTGAAGCCCCTGTTGCATACCCTGCTGTATGCCACGCATTTCGGCTCTGTCTAATACATCACACATATTTTTCACAGCTCCTTTCTCAGAACTATCATTCAAAATGTCTTCAAAGCGATAATCACCGGTCATCACACGAAGAAGCTGAAGAGTTTCCTGTACGTGGATAAAATCGTCCGGGCGAGGAATGTAATCATCTTTTTCTTGCTTCTGAACAAAATAATCTGCTACAATTCTGAAATCGCTCTTAAATTTTTCAACGGTTTCTCTGCTGAGCCAGGCAATTTCAAACAGATTGATTTTAATATCAGGGACATATGGCTTAAAGAGATCAGGCACATGCAGAGCTTCATGCAATGCCAAGGGTGCATCCCAATGTTTTTCATACCCGAAGTAGAGGACAAGCGTAACGACAGGATAATTCGGATTAGTACGGTTTTCTTTTGTAAGCTGGGAGCGATATTCTGCACCATCGTATCCGAACACCCGAAGAGACATTTGCGGATCGGGTTCTGTCTGATTCTCAAGACCGACACATGCGATTCGGATGTTCTCTCGTTTCCAGATTTTGGAAACATCCCGTTCCATTTCGCGGATTTTACCGTCGGCTTTGTAAGCAGAGCGAGGAGAGTGATCTTCCAGTTCTTCAGGATGAATGACTTCTTCTCCACTGAAGAGGAGTACATTTACAATATCGGCAAATACATCGTTGTAGGATTCAAGAATCTTTTCGGAAATATCTTTTTCACCCAATGGAGCTCACCTTTACTTTCATTTTTATTGTAAGGGAAATGAGAAGTGAATTCAAGGAGAAATTTGTTAATTATTAGTATTTTGTGGAAATTTGATATCCAGTTATGGCGAGACCGCGGAGGCTGAAAGAACAAAAACCGTGACGAGGAGCCGCGGGGGAGAGAATTGCTGTTTCAGAAGATCAAGATAGAAAGGCCGATCGGATTCGGGGATACTCAGGGCATCCATGGCCTGAAGTGGAGACCAGTTGGCAATTAGCAAAGAGCAATTAGCAATTATACGTCTGCGGGTGAAAGAAAAAGCCCTCAGTTGGCCAATTACGCGGTACGGCCTTAATTACTCGGGAAATACTTCTCCACAAAATCGACGGAGGTAACGGAGAATTCTTTCCCACGGAGGTAGTTCAGGATACCGGCATCGGTGGGAAAGCTGAAAAGGAGTTTGTAGGAATAGAGCGCCTGACCGGATTCATCATACTGTTTGTTGAAGCGCTCGCTGCCGTATTTTCCGTCACCGAGGAGCGGCCAGCCGGCATAAGCCATCTGAGCGCGGATCTGATGAGTGCGGCCGGTAAGGAGATGGCATTCAACAAGAGAGAGCGGGCCTTTGGAGCGGAGGGTGTGATATTCCGTGACGGCGGTTTTGGCACCGGGTTCACTTTTGGATTTGATATAGACGCGGTTTTTGACAGCATCTTTAAAAAGAAAATTTTCCAGGGTGCCGGAGGGCGGATTCGGCCGGCCGTGGACGGCACAGAGATAATATTTTTCAATTTCACGGAGTTTGATTTTCTCATTGATAATACGGAGAGACTCAGCATTTTTGGCAGCAATGACGATGCCGCCGGTGTTGCGGTCGATCCGGTTGCAGAGAGCCGGAGCAAAGGAATTTTCTTCACGCGGATTCCACTCGCCCTTTTGGGAGAGATAAGCCTGGATGTTGGCGATGAGCGTGTTGTAATCCCACTGGCCGGCACTGTGGCAGAGCACACCGGGCTTTTTATCAGCGAGGAGAATGTTTTCATCCTCGTAGACGATGGTGACACGAGGTTTGCCGACTTTCAGATAAGAGTTTTCTTCCCGGGGCTTTTCAAAGAACTCATCGTTGATGTAAAGAGAGATCCGGTCACCTTCGGAGAGGCGGACATCGCGCTTGGAACCTTTGCCGTTGAGCTTGATGCGTTTGAGGCGGATGTACTTCTGAAGAAGGGATTCCGGCAGGAGAGGAACGGCTTTGGAGACAAAACGGTCAAGCCGCTGACCGGCATCATTTTTTCCGACGGTGATTTCTTTCATAAAATAACCTCGTTTTCAAAAAACTTTTGTTTTTTGGATTATACTACGCAAAATTTGTGTTGACAAGTGGGCTTTCGGCTATTATAATATCAAGGCGATTGTGCAAGGAGCGGTTTATGCAGCTTGATGTAAGAAAAATCATAGAAGTACCGGGAGCTTCGATTCCTTTTGAATGTGAGCTCAACGGAGATAATCTTGAGTTTCCTTCCATTCGGGCTTATAAGCAAAAGCCCACAGCACAAGGCCGCGTATTTAATGAAGCGGGAATCCTCCGGATGGAGGGCGAGATCAGAGCCGAGATGGTGTGCATCTGCGACAGATGCGGCACTGCCTTTGAGAGAACAAAGAACACGAAGGTGGATGTTGTTCTGGCAGAGGAAGAATCGGAAGAGAATCCGGATTTGTTTGCACTGAAAGGTGATGCAGTAGATCTGGATGAAGTTCTGGGATCCTGCTTTATTATGGATATGGACATGAAGGTTCTTTGCTCGGAAACGTGCAAAGGCCTGTGCCCGATCTGCGGTAAAAACCTGAATCTCGGCGCATGTGGGTGCCGAAAAGAACCTGATCCAAGATTTGCTGTACTTGAGCAGCTTTTGGATAAATAAAAAATACGAGCTGCTCAAAACAGCTGGAATGCAGGAGGTGTCAATATGGCAGTCCCGAAGGGAAAAGTATCAAGACAGAGAAGAGATAAGAGAAGATCTTCTACCTGGAAGCTCACGGCTCCGGCTCTCGTAAAGTGCCCCAACTGCGGTGCTTTCGTAATGCCACACCGTGTGTGCAAGGCTTGCGGCAAGTACAACAGCCGTCAGGTCCTGACCGTCGAAGAGGAGTAAGCAAGAGTAAGGAGGAGATGAGAGTCTCCTCCTTTTTGCTTTTTTATGAAGAATAATAAGATAAAGAAAATAGATGAGGGATCGCCTCTGCAGGGGAGAGCTTCGATCGGGGATTGCCTGCTCGCCATCAACGGAAACAAGATCGTAGATGTGCTGGATTATAAATTTTATGCTTATGACAGGCATTTACACCTTGAACTGCAGCGGGAAGACGGAAGCAGATATTCTCTTCACGTGGAGAAGCAAGAGGGCGGAGATCTCGGGCTGGATTTTGAGAGCTATCTGATGGATGCACCTCGGTCATGCGCGAACAACTGTGTGTTCTGTTTTATCGACCAGCTTCCGACGGGGATGCGGCCAACCATGTATTTCAAGGATGATGATGCTCGGCTGAGTTTTCTGCTGGGCAATTACATCACACTGACGAATTTGTCTGACCGGGAGGTGCAGCGGATTATTGATCTGCATGTCAGCCCGGTGAACGTTTCGGTGCATACGACGGATCCGGAACTGCGGTGCAAAATGCTGCGCAACCCACATGCCGGACGAGGACTGGAAATCATGCGTCGGTTTGCCTCCGGCGGAATTCAGATGAACTGTCAGATCGTGTGCTGCCCCGGGCTGAATGATGGGGAAGAACTGATGCGGACCATGCAGGATCTCGCTGAGATGTATCCGCATGTGAACAGCGTTTCGATTGTACCGGTGGGACTTACGAAGTACCGGGAAGGGCTTTATCCGCTCACACCGTTTACCCCGGCTCTGGCAGAGAAAACCATAGACGAGGTTACCGCGTTCGGAGAGGAATGCCTGGCACGGTACGGAAGCAGAATCTTCTTCTGCGGAGACGAGCTTTACCTGAAATGCGGAAGAGAGATTCCGGAAGATTCCTTTTATGAAGATTATACCCAGCTGGAAAACGGCGTAGGAATGCTGAGGCTGATGGAAACAGAGTTTTCATCAGCACTGAAACTGGCAGATGCACCGGAACAGATACAACGGTTCTCCATTGCAACAGGCGTTGCGGCAGCACCTTTTTTTCAAAAGCTGGTTTGCAATGCACAGGCAGAATATGATACAATAAAAGGCCAGGTTTATCCCATTGCCAATGACTTTTTCGGGAGGAGTATCGATGTGGCGGGGCTCATCACGGGACAGGATCTGATTGCGCAATTAAAGGGAAAAGATTTGGGAGACCGGCTGCTGATTTCACACAACATGATCAGGCGGGAAGAACGGGACTTCCTCGATGATGTGACGCTGAAACAAGCCTCAGAAGCATTGGGCGTGCCGATTTATCCGATTGAACAGGACGGATTTGCACTGTGGGACGCGATGTCGGGAGAAGCTTTGCCGGATTTGCCCGAGGCAAAGCGGAAGGAAACAGAGGAAGAGTTTTACCGTTATAACGATTAGGGGACAGGATACAGGATACAGGGGATAGGGTACAAGGTATAAGTGCCTGAAAACGAATTGAATTACGAGATAATGGGTTTGGAAAAGAAGAAAACAGAGGTAAGAATGAAAAGACCATTGGTTGCAATTGTAGGAAGACCGAATGTCGGAAAATCGCTGTTATTTAACAGGCTGGTGGGACAGAGGCTTTCTATTGTGGAAGATACACCGGGAGTGACACGTGACAGGCTTTACGCGCCGTGTGAGTGGGCAGGACGGACATTTGATGTGGTGGACACCGGAGGAATTGAACCGAACACCGACAGCGAGATTCTTGCTTTTATGCGGGAGCAGGCGCAGATTGCTATTGATGCAGCGACGGTGATTGTGTTTGTGACGGATATCCGCACCGGTGTCACGGCAGCAGATGAAGAAGTGGCGACAATGCTACTGAAAGCCGGAAAGCCGGTGGTGCTGGCAGTGAATAAGGCGGATTCCACCGGGCAGACAGACCCGGCGGTGTATGAGTTTTATTCGCTGGGGCTGGGAGATCCGATTCCCTGTTCGGCGGTACACGGTCACGGCACGGGAGATATTCTGGATGAATGCCTGAAGTACTTCCCCGAGGAGGAAGAAGCCGAAGAGGAAGAGGACCGCATTAAGGTTGCGGTAATCGGGAAACCGAATGTTGGAAAATCCTCTCTGATCAACCGGATTCTGGGAGAAAAGCGCGTAATCGTCAGCGATGAAGCCGGGACGACGAGAGATGCGGTAGACTCTGAATTTGAAAACCAGTACGGCAAGTATCTTTTGATCGATACGGCCGGAATCCGGCGGAAAAGCAAGGTAGAGGAACGGGTAGAGCGCTTTTCGGTGATGCGCGCGCAGCTCGCCATTGAACGGGCGGATGTTTGCCTGATCCTGATAGATGCACGTGACGGCGTAACCGAGCAGGACACCAAGATTGCAGGCCTTGCTCACGAGGCAGGAAAAGCATCGATTGTTGTGGTGAACAAGTGGGATCTTGTGGAGAAAGAGACCGGCACCATGGAAAAGATGCGAAAAGACATCATGCGGGACCTCTCCTTTATGAGTTATGCTCCCATCCTGTTTATTTCTGCACTGACGGGACAGAGAATCGACCGGATTTTTGAGCTGATTAATTTTGTCAATGACCAGACCAGCATGCGCATTACAACAGGAATGCTCAACGATGTGCTGACTGATGCCCAAATGCGCGTTCAGCCGCCGACGGACAAAGGCCGCCGGTTGAAGATTTATTATATGACGCAGACGGGAGTACGCCCGCCGAGCTTTGTGATATTCTGCAACAGAAGAGATTTGTTCCATTTTTCCTATCAACGGTATCTGGAAAATCAGATCCGCTCGGTCTTCGGGCTGGAAGGAACACCCATCCGCATGATGATCCGGCAGAAAGGAGACACGGAATGATTGTTTACTGGCTGCTGCTTCTGCCGACGGCAGCAATTGCCTATTTGCTTGGCAGTATGAGCACGCTTGTACTCGCTTCCAACTTTATATTCCGTTACAATCTGCGGCGACTCGGGAGAGGAAATGACTGGCTGACCAATTTCCGCAGAGTATACGGGATCAAAGGGGCACTGGTGCTGCTGCTTGTGGAGGCCATCAAGGACATTATCCCGATTATTATCGGAGGTGTTCTGCTGGGAATCAAAGGGCATGCAGAGGTTGGGAGAGCTTTTGCAGGGTTCTGTGTGGTGATGGGACGATCGTGGCCTGTCTATTACAGATTACGGGGAAGCCATGCCATTATGCCGCTGATTATAACAGCGCTGTTTGCGGACAAATCCCTGGGTATTGTGCTGGTGATTGTGGTGGTCGGCGTGCTGTTTGTGACAAAATATGTTTCTCTCTCGGCGATGGCGAGCGGCCTCGTGGTAATGGCGGCAGCCTTTCTGATTCTGGAGGACAGACTTTGCATTCTCCTTCTGCTGTTTACGGGGCTTGCCGTGCTGGTGCACAATCTGCCGGCACTGAAAAGAATCAGTGAAGGAACTGAAACAAAGATCGACCTTGCAAAAATCGATCTGACCTATAAATTTGACAATAAATTCTGATGGCAGAAAGAAAGAGAAAAAGAAAAGCAGGAGTTCTGCTTTGGTTTTCGCTCCTGCTGCTGATTTCATTGGGGCTCCTGTTCGGCGCAGCCTGGATGCGGGCAGCTGAAGCGGAAAAAGAAGCTTTGGAGGCGGAACTGGCAAAGAACCGCATGGAGCTTGCCATCCGACGGACGACAGATGCCCGACGGGCGGCCATAATGAAAGCAAAAGCAGAGGCAGAAGAGGAAGAAGAAGCGCAGCGCATTTCGGCAAAGGATGCTTTTCTGGCACGGAACCGGGAGGAACTGCTGATGCTTGTAAACCCGTGGAATATGCTGCCGGAAGAATATGAGCCGCATGTGGTTGAAATCGGCGACGGAATGTATTTTGATGAGCGTGCAGCCGGACCGCTTGCGCATATGCTGGCTGATGCAAAGAAAGAGGGCATAATTGCGGTGCCGATTTCCGGTTACAGGACGATGGAATACCAGCAGGGGCTTTTCGACGATAAAGTTCTGAGAGTACGGGCCAACGGCTTTTCCGAGGAAGAAGCACCGGCTGAGGCGGCAAAGGAAGTTGCCGTACCGGGGACGAGTGAGCATCAGCTCGGACTGGCGATGGATATTCTGGATGTCAACAACCCGAACCTTGACTGGACACAGCAATGGTCCCCGGCACAACGCTGGCTGATGGAACATTGCAGCGAATACGGATTCATCTTAAGATTCCCGGACGGTACAGAAGAACAAACGGGGATTATCTATGAGCCATGGCATTATCGGTACGTTGGGCTTTCGGTGGCAAAGGAGATTACGAAAGCCGGCGTGACGCTGGAAGAGTATTTAGGGAAAGGCTGAATCAATCGCTGCTCGCCATTCTGTGCAATTCGATTTGATCAGTGTTTCCGTGGGGAAACTGTAACATCCTACCGGGGGGAAGAAACTGCCCGGTAAATCATAAAGAAAGAAGGGAAGAAGTACTATGGATCCTAACGAATACAGCTGGAAGCGGCCTGACCCGGAGCCGCAGCAACAGCCGCGACGGGAAAAGCCGAAGAAACCGCCTTTTCGGTTTCGTGCGTCGATTATCCCGATTGTGGTGATCGTGTTGGTGATTGCTTCGATGTTTTTCAATTCTTTTTATGAATTGGCAGAGGACGAATACGCGGTAATCACAACACTGGGGAAGCCATCGGTTGTGTCAACACCGGGACTGAAATTCAAGTGGCCGTTTATTCAGCAGAAAAGGCTTGTTTCCAAGGCCACCAAGGGCTTTTCCATCGGATATGATTTACGGACGGGAAATTCCATCCCTACAGAGTCGGTCATGATTACGGTGGACTATAACTTCGTCAATGTTGACTTTTATGTGGAATACCGCGTGACGGACCCGGTAAAGTACCTTTACAGCTCGGCAGATCCCGTCGGGATTCTGAAGATGCTATGCCAGTCGTATATCCGTGATACCATCGGCCTTTACAAAGTGGATGACGTTATCACAACAGGGAAGAGTGAGATTCAGGCGGCCATCAAGGACAAAATTCTTGCCCGGCTGGAGGCAGAGGATCTGGGCATTACGCTGGTGAATATCACCATTCAGGATGCGGAACCGCCCACAGCCAAGGTTCAGGAAGCCTTTAAAGCGGTGGAAACGGCGAAGCAGGATGCTGAGACGGCAACCAACAACGCCAACAAGTACGCCAATGAGGTCCTGCCGGCGGCACAGGCCGATGCAGACGAAGTGCTGCAGAAAGCGGAAGCCTATAAAACCTCCCGCATCAATGAAGCCAACGGACAGGCTTCGAGATTCCAGAAGCTGTATGAGGAATACTCCAAATATCCCGAAATCACGAAACAGCGCCTTTTCTATGAGACGGTTTCGGATATCTTCCCGGGAATGAAGATTATCATTACCGGCAAGGACGGCACAGAAATGACGACGGTTCTGCCGTTGGATGATTTTGTACAGACCGGAAAGGAGGACGGACAGCAATGAAATTTGCAAACGGAAAGAAGTCGTTACAAAAGGTTCTGATTGCAGCTGCGGTGATTGTGATTCTGCTGATCCTTTTCGGATGCATGTATGTGGTGCATCAGAATGAATATGGCATTGTGTGGCAGTTCGGAGCGGTAAACAGCGTAAGAGATCAGCCCGGGCTTTACTTTAAGATGCCGTTTATACAGTCGGTATCGACGCTGCCGAAGACCGAACTGCTGTATGACCTCCCCATCAGTGACGTTATTACGGGAGATAAACATTCGATGGTGCTGGATTCGTTTGCACTGTGGCGTATCAGCGATCCGAGACTGTTTATCGAATCGCTTTCGGGTAGCATTGCCAATGCGGAAAGCCGTATTAACGCCATTATCTATAATGCTTTGAAAACGGTTATTTCTTCCCAGAAGCAGGAGACCATTATCTCCGGGCGTGACGGACGGGTCGTAAAACTGGTTATGGAGAATATCGGCAACAACTTCGACCGTTACGGCATTGAAATTCTCGCGGTAGAAACAAAGACACTGGATCTTCCGGATGATAACAAAGACGCGGTATATACCCGTATGATTTCGGAACGCAACAATATTGCAGCCTCCTACACGGCAGAAGGAAATGCAGAAGCAAAACGCATTCGCAATGAGGCGGACAAGAAAGTGATGATTACTCTTTCAGAGGCAAATGCACAGGCTGCTGAACTGCGTGCCGAAGGGGATGCGGAATACATGCGTATTCTGGCGGATGTCTATGACGAGGAAGATGAAGCGGAGTTTTACACCTTTATGATTGCGCTGGATGCATTGAAAGAATCGATGACAGGCGCAGAGAAGACGCTTATTTTAGACGCCGACAGCCCGATTGCCAAACTGTTTTACTGATCAGACAGAAGCGGGCAGAAGAGGGAAACAGAATGGAAAATCAACGGTTTCGTGCGGCAATCTGTCAGATTCTGACGGAGCTTGACCAGACCCAAACGATGGAAAAAGCCGAAAACATGGTGAAGGAAGCGGCGGCAAACGGCGCCCAAGTTGTTTGCTTGCCCGAGATGTTCAACTGCCCGTATTCCGGAGCATATTTTAAGCAGTTTGCCGCCAAAGGACATACAGACAGCGTGCGGGAAATGGCAAGATGGGCGAGAGAAAACAAGATTGTGCTCATCGGCGGATCCATCCCCGAGATCGAGGAAAACAGGTTATACAACACGAGTTTTGTCTTCGATGAAAAGGGGGAACAGATTGCCAGACACAGAAAAGTGCATCTCTTCGATGTGGATCTCCCCGGGATGCGGTTTAAAGAATCCAACACTTTTACACCAGGCAAAGACATCACGGTATTTGACACAAAGTTCGGGCGTTTTGGCGTGGCGGTTTGCTTCGATGTAAGGTTTCCGGAGTTGTTTCGCGCGATGGCAAAGCGAGGCGCCAGAATGATTTTTCTGCCTGCGCAGTTCAACATGAAAACAGGCCCTGCCCACTGGGAACTTTCCCTTCGGATGCGGGCGGTGGACAATGAGGTGTTTTTCGCCGGAGCGGCTGCTGCGAGGGATGAGAAGTTCTCTTATCAGTGCTGGGGACATTCGATGTTTGTAGATCCGTTCGGGACGGTGATCGCAGAGTGTGAAGAAAAAGAACAGATCCTCTATGCGGACATTGACCTGGAGCAGACGGATGTAATCCGTGCCCAGCTGCCGACTTTTCACTGCCTGCGGGAAGACGTGTATTCCGTGGCAAAATAGGCGGGATAACGGTGAAAATGGACCCAACAGGTGAAAATGGGTGAAAATGCAAAAAGCAGGCAAGATTATGCCTGCTTTTTGCGCGAAAAAGTTCCGGAAATTAATGCTTTTTGAGAATTTGCTCCATTTTCACCAAAAACACCATTTTCACCTTATGTTAGAGGGAGAATCACATAAGGTGCTGCCGGGAGAATTTGCTTTGCGTTCGGCAGGATGGCAGGAGGAACAGGTGCAGTTCGAGCCGCAGGAGGAACAACCTGCAGAGGTGCAGCCGGGGCATCCGGCGGAGCAGCATCCGGACCTGCCCTTACGCGCAGTACGGACTGCAAGGAACAGGAGCACGGCTATGGCAAGAAGAATCAGAATATCCCAAAGATTCATCACTTACCCTCAACTAAGGCCAAAAACGAGGCCGATCAGACGGACAAGGAGAGCCATGAGCCACGCAATGCCGCACTGCCACAGCACGACGTAGAATGCCCACTTCCGGCCAAGCTCCCGTTTGATGGAAGCGATGGCGGCGACACAAGGCGTATAGAGGAGGCTGAACACGAGAAGGGAAGCAGCCGTCAGGGAACTGATCATGGAGGTGATGCCGGCTTCGGAGGAGAAGAGAATTTCCATCACGGAAACAACGCTCTCCTTCGCCATAAAACCGGTGATGAGAGAGGTGACAATGCGCCAGTCTCCCAAACCGACAGGTTTGAAAAGCGGAACCAGAAGGCTTGAGATGGCAGCAAGCATACTGTTATGGGAATCAGACACGAGATTAAAGCGGAAGTCAAAGCTTTTCAGGAACCAGACAACGATGGTGGCGATGAAGATCACCGAAAAGGCACGCTGCAAAAAGTCCTTTGCCTTTTCCCAGAGCAGCTGCATGACATTTCGCGGACTCGGCAGGCGGTAATTCGGCAGTTCCATAACGAAAGGAACCGCTTCGCCCTTGAACAGGGTTTTCTTAAAAACAAGAGCTACCAGAATGCCTGTAACAATGCCGAGAAGATACAACCCCGTGATAATCAGCCAACTGCTGCGGGGAAAAAAGGCACTGACGAAAAAGCTGTAGATCGGCAGCTTGGCTGTACAGGACATGAAGGGCGTGAGAAGAATAGTCATACGCCGGTCGCGATCACTGGGAAGTGTCCTGGTTGACATAACGGCAGGGACGGTGCATCCGAACCCGATCAGCATGGGAACGATGCTGCGGCCGGAAAGACCGATGCGACGTAAAAGCTTGTCCATAAAGAACGCAACACGGGCAATGTAGCCGCTGTCTTCCAGCAGGGAGAGGAAGAAAAAGAGAATGATGATGAGAGGAAGAAAACTCAGAACGCTGCCGACGCCTTCAAAAATACCGCCCATTACAAGGCTTTGCACAGCCTGGTTGACATTGGCTGCCTGCATGGCAGTTTCAACCAGACTTCCAAGCGCTTCAATGCCGCTTGCCAGCAGATCCTGCAGGAAGGGACCGATCAGGAAAAAGGTGAGAAAGAAGACAAGCCCCATAATCCCGATAAACATGGGGATCGCGGTATATTTGCCGGTGAGGACCTTGTCAATCCGCTGGCTGCGGATGTGCTCACGGCTTTCATGGGGTTTGATGACGCAGGCCTCACAGACTTTGCGGATGTACTCAAAACGCATATCCGCCATGGCAGCGCTATGATCCAGCCCACGCTCCTTTTCCATCTGGAGGATGATGTGCTCCAGCATTTCCTCTTCGTTCTGATCCAGGTGTAACTGGGCGGCAATGAGTGAATCGCCTTCTATCAGTTTGCTGGCGGCAAAACGCAAGGGCAGATCTGCCGCTTTTGCATGGTCTTCAATCAGGTGGCTGACTGCATGGAGAGCACGGTGAACAGCACCGCCGTGGTCCTCGGCACTGCAGAAATCCTGCCGGAGAGGGGCTTCCTGGTATTTTGCGATGTGCAGGGCATGGCGCACCAGTTCATCCACACCTTCGTTTTTAGAAGCGGAAATCGGGACAACCGGAACACCGAGCATGGCTTCCATGGCATTGATGTCAACCGTACCGCCGTTGCCTGTCAGTTCATCCATCATGTTCAGTGCAACAACCATGGGGATGTTCATTTCCAGAAGCTGCATGGTCAGATAGAGGTTTCGCTCGATATTGGTGGCATCCACAATATTAATAATGCCCTTTGGTTTGCTGTTCAGGATGAAATCACGGGAGACAACTTCTTCACTGGAATAGGGGGACATGGAATAAATGCCGGGAAGGTCAGTGATGGAAGTGTCGGGATGGTTGCGGATTGCACCGTCTTTCCGATCGACTGTTACGCCGGGAAAGTTGCCGACGTGCTGGTTTGCACCTGTGAGCTGATTGAACAGGGTTGTTTTGCCGCTGTTCTGATTCCCTGCGAGGGCAAACGTAAGAAGCGTGCCTTCGGGAAGGGGACTTCCGCTTCCTTTGGGATGAAACTTACCTTCTTCCCCGAGCCCGGGGTGATTTTTGTGCTTTTTTTCGGGAGCAGCTGCTTTTGCTACGGATGGGTTTTCAACCGGAGAGATCCGGATTTTTTCTGCATCGGCCAGGCGGAGCGTGAGCTCATAGCCGTGAATACGAAGCTCCATCGGATCACCCATCGGTGCGAGCTTGATCATTGTAACTTCTGCACCGGGGATTACTCCCATATCCAGAAAATGCTGGCGCAAAGCGCCTTCCCCGCCAACCTGTTCGATGCGAGCGGACTGGCCGGGTTTTAATTCGTTTAAGTACTCCATTTTTAGTATGTTACCTCATTCTCCATTCAAAGGGGAAACAATTCCCCCTTCTCCAAGCTGAGATTATAGCAGGGAGAAGGGGGAACTGTCAACTTCAGGATAACGTTGAGTTTCATTTAAAGCAGCTTATCCGTGATTCGTATCAGGCAGCTGTGAGCACCATATCGGAAGTTGCAATGGTATCTGCATTGACGGGACATTCATCGCACTGCCAGGAGGACAGGATTTCTCCGTCGGAAGCCCAGATCTGCGGCAGAGGGCCGAGGGCTTTGCCGGCTTCTACGGGGCGACTCTGGGCCACTTTGCCATCGACTATAAAGGTGAGAATATAGACGACAGACTCTTCGGCGTCTTCTTCCGTAGAAAGCTCTTCTGCAAGAGCATAACCCGGAAAGATCAGAAATGCCTGAAGGAACATGGACAATGCCAGGAGAATGGATATTGTTTTCTTGTTTTTCATGGTTTTCCCTTTCCTGCTGAGATACAGCATCTTATGATTTCTCGATTTGTTACAGGGATGAATGCCCTGTTTGTTTTTCTGTGCCTATTGTAGCAGGTAAAAGTTTCGCCAGAGGTTACATCCGGGTAATTTCACTATTTTTGAAAAATCTTTTTTGAAAGAGAACTTTTTTTGAAGAAGATGGCGCGACAGCTTGAAAGAGAAAACGGGATGTGTTAAAATACATGAACCCTGTTAAAAGCACCTAAGGAGGATTAGACAATGAATACAACTGGAAAGATTGCACTTTTTATCGGAGGCACGCTGTTTGGCTCTGCCGGGTTCAAGCTGCTGGGCAGCAAGGATGCGCGCAAGGTTTATACCCATGCTACTGCAGCTGTGCTGCGCTGCAAAGACCAGGTGATGCGTGATGTGGAGACCGTTCAGGAAAGCTGCGCGGACATTCTGGCGGATGCGAAAGCGATCAACGAAACGAGAGAGGCCGAGAATGAGGCAAAGTATATTGAGGATGGCGCAGCAACCTGAGGATTTATGAAATTTCAAATTCAGCATGAGAGCGCAGGACGCGTTCGCCTGCGGGCCATTCAGTATTCCATGAGTATGGAGCAGGCAGACCTTCTGGAGGCGTGGATTCTTGCCCTGCCCGGGGTTGACCATGTGACAGTGCATGAACGCATCTGCGGCGTGATCATTACATATCGTGGGGAACGGGAGGAACTCTATAAACGCCTGTCCCGATTCAGCTATGAGGAAGCGAGTGAAGAGACTCATATTCTCAGCCCGAACAGCCGCCGCATCAATCGGGAATACAAGGAGAAACTGGTATTTCAGGTGTTACGGCATTACGGGAAAAGACTGTTTGTACCGGCTCCGTTGCGGCAGGTGATCAACACGGTTAATGCGATTCCGCGGATCTGGCGTGCAGGGAAAACATTGCTGCAGGGCAAACTGACGGTGGATGTGCTGGATGGAGTGGCGATCGGGGCTTCTCTGCTGACGGGTGACTTTTCCACGGCGGGATCCGTGCGCTTCCTGTTGGGGCTTGGAGAAACACTGGATGCATGGACCCACAAGAAATCGGTGGATGATCTGGCGAAGAGCATGTCGCTGCAGGTGGATCAGGTTTGGCAGATGACGAAGGACGGCACGCAGGTGTTGGTTCCGCTTGGACAAATACAGGCTGGAGACCGAATTGTTGTGCATACAGGCCACGTGCTGCCGCTGGATGGAATTCTTGAGCAGGGAGACGTGATGCTGAATCAGGCGTCGCTCACGGGAGAATCGGTTCCGGTGGCAAAGCGGCAAGGGTCTGCGGTTTATGCCGGATCGGTGGTGGAGGAAGGAAGCTGCGTGATACGCGTAACCCACTCCGCCGGAGAGAACCGCTATGACCGGATTGTACGGATGATTGAAGAATCGGAACGCCTGAAATCGGGAGCGGAGAATCGTGCCTATCACCTGGCAGACAAGCTGGTGCCATGGTGCCTGGGAGGCAGCGCCTTTACCTGGCTGCTGACCGGAGACACTGCACGGGCTGTTTCGGTGCTGATGGTGGACTTCTCCTGTGCACTGAAGCTCTCCATGCCCTTGAGTGTGCTCTCTGCCATGCGGGAAGCAGGACGCCATAAAATGACCGTCAAGGGCGGGAAATACATGGAGATCCTCAGCAAAGCCGACACTGTGATTTTTGACAAGACGGGGACGCTCACCAATGCCTGCCCAACCGTCCGGGAAGTGGTGGCTTTTCAGGGACGGGATCAGAAGGAAATGCTGCGTGTTGCGGCCTGCCTGGAAGAGCACTTTCCGCATTCGGTGGCGAACGCGGTGGTTCAGGCCGCTCTGGAACAGGGACTGGATCACCGGGAAATGCACAGTGAAGTAGAATACGTTGTAGCACATGGCATCGCCACCCGGATCGGAGGGGAACGAGCAGTAATCGGCAGCCGCCATTTTGTTTTTGAAGACGAAGGGGCTCAGGTGCTGCCGGAGGATCAGGCACAGTTTGATGCGCTTTCACCGGACTGCTCCTGGCTTTACCTCGCTGTCGGTGGAGTGCTTGCAGCGGCGATCGGCATTTATGATCCGCTGCGGCCGGAGGCCAGAGAGATCGTGCAGATGTTGCATGAGGCGGGAATCGGGAAGGCGGTGATGCTCACCGGAGACAGCTGCAACACGGCCACAGCCATTGCAAAGGAACTACAGATTGACGAGTATCACGCGGAGGTGCTGCCGGAGGACAAAGCGGCATTTATTCGCGCCGAGCAGGAGCAGGGCAGAAAAGTGATTATGATCGGCGACGGAATCAATGACGCCCCTGCACTGTCACTGGCGGATGTGGGCATTGCCATTGGGAGCGGTGCCAGCATTGCCCGCGAAGTGGCGGATATTACCATTGCGGCGGAAGACCTTCGTGAACTCGTTTTGCTGAGAAAACTATCGCAAAGACTGATGGGACGGATTGACCGAAACTATCGTTTTGTGATGGGCTTTAACGGCAGCCTGATTGCGCTGGGCGCTTTTGGCTTGCTGCCGCCTGCTACCTCGGCGTTGCTGCACAACGGCTCTACGCTTCTGCTGAGCATGGATTGCCTGACGCCGCTGCTGGCGGAATAAATTGTAAAAAAACTGTTCATTCCACGGATTTACGATGGAATGAACAGTTTTTTGTTTTGCGTAAACGGGAAACAGAGACCTCTCGTCAGGCGCTTATGGTAACATTGAGAAACCCTTTGATTGCGCCGGCACCGGCATACTTGTCATATGTGCCGTCCTCTTTGAAAACGATGAGAGTGGGTGCCTGCTTTACCCCATAGGTTGTTGCGAGATCGGCATTTTCATTGGCAAGAACGGATTCGTATACGAACCCTGCTTTGTCGAGGTAGCTCATGGCGATACGGCAGTTGGGGCAGGTAGCGGTTTTGAAGAGAAGCGGAGTATGCTGACCGTTCTGCGCGGCGGGTTTGGAAGCTTCCGCTTCGTTGGAAGCGGCGGCAGGACGGGTGTACTTGCCGGTGAGACGGGCAGAAGCCTCGCCGTCGGCAAGAGGACCGGTGTGCGTCAGGCGGGAAATTTCAGGCCTGTAGGTTTTACGCTCTTTGAATTCCTGTGTTTTACCGGCATTCCAGTTCTGGACCGGGCGGTAGTAACCGGTAATGCGGCTGTAAACTTCGGCAGATTCTCCGCATTCGGGACAGGTGAACTGCTCACCGTTGAGGTAGCCATGGTTTTTGCAGACGGAATACGTCGGAGACATGGTGTAATACGGGAGTTTATAGTTTTCCGCAATCTTCCGCACCAGGTTGGCAGCGGCTTCCCAGCTCGGGAGCTTTTCTCCCAGGAAAGCATGGAAGACGGTGCCGGAGGTGTAGCGGGTCTGAAGTTCGTCCTGAATGTCGAGAGCGGCAAAAACGTCGTCCGTATATCCGACAGGCAGATGAGAAGAGTTGGTGTAGTAAGGTGTGCCGCCGGGTTCTGCGGCAGTGATAATGTCGGGATAGAGCTCAACGTCATGCTTGGCAAGACGGTAAGAGGTGGATTCTGCCGGGGTAGCTTCGAGGTTGAAGAGGTCGCCGTACTTCTCCTGATAGTCACTGAGGCGCTCACGCATATGGTCAAGCACCTGTTTGGTGAATTCCTGGCAGCGGGGATCCGTCATGTCGCAGCGGAGCCAGTTGGCATTCAGACCGGCTTCGTTCATGCCGACGAGGCCGATGGTGGAGAAGTGATTTGCAAAGGTGCCGAGATAGTATTTGGTGTAGGGATAGAGGCCTGCATCGAGAAGGCGCGTAATCACTTTGCGCTTTACATCAAGACTGCGGGCTGCGATATCCATCAGCTTGTCGAGGCGACGATAGAAGTCCGCTTCATCGGAAGCGAGATAGGCAATGCGCGGCATGTTGATGGTGACAACACCGATGGAACCCGTGCTCTCGCCGGAGCCGAAGAAGCCTCCGGATTTTTTGCGGAGCTCGCGAAGGTCAAGACGGAGACGGCAGCACATGGAGCGGACATCGGAAGGCTCCATATCGGAGTTGATATAGTTGGAGAAATAGGGGGTGCCGTACTTCGCCGTCATTTCAAAGAGAAGACGGTTGTTTTCGGTAGGCGACCAGTCAAAATCGCGGGTGATGGAATAGGTCGGGATGGGGTACTGAAAGCCGCGGCCATTGGCATCGCCTTCAATCATAATGTCGATAAAGGCTTTGTTGACCATATCCATTTCCTTCTTGCAGTCACCGTACGTGAAATCCATCTCCTTGCCGCCGACGATGGCCGGGAGATCCTTCAGGTCGGAAGGAACCGTCCAGTCCAGCGTGATGTTGGAGAAGGGGGCCTGTGTGCCCCAGCGGGACGGAGTGTTTACACCGAAGATGAAGCTCTGAATGCACTGTTTGACTTCTCTCTGGGAGAGATTGTCTACCTTTACGAACGGTGCAAGATAGGTATCGAAGGAGGAGAATGCCTGAGCGCCTGCCCATTCATTCTGCATGATGCCAAGGAAGTTGACCATCTGGTTGCAGAGGGTGGAGAGATGGCTGGCAGGAGCAGAATTGGTTTTGCCGGGGATGCCCAAACCCTGCTGAATCAGCTGCTTGAGACTCCAGCCGGCGCAGTAACCGGTGAGCATGGAAAGATCGTGGAGATGAAGGTCACAATTGCGGTGCGCGTTGGCGATTTCTTCATCATAGACTTCGGAAAGCCAGTAATTGGCGGTAATTGCCCCGGAGTTGGAAAGAATCAGGCCGCCGACGGAATAAGTGACGGTAGAATTTTCTTTGACACGCCAGTCTTCAATGTTGAGATATTTATCAACCGTCTCTTTATAATCGAGATAAGAAGACTTGGCATTTCTGAGTTTTTCACGCTGCTTGCGGTAGAGAATGTAGGCTTTTGCAACCTGCTCGTACCCGCCGCGGGAAAGCACGGCTTCCACGCTGTCCTGAATGTCTTCCACGGCAATGGAGCCGTTTTTGATTTTGCTCTGAAAGTCAGCGGTGGTTTTCAGGGCAAGAAAATCAATGACACTGTCATTATACTCTGTGTCGGTAGCATCAAATGCTTTCCGGATGGCGTCAGCGATTTTCTGAATGTCGAAATCGACTACTTTTCCATCTCTTTTTGTTACTTTGTTGTACATAACAATTCTCCTATCGGTTTCGTCTGCTTTTCGTTTTTATACGCCTCTCACCTGAACGCCCGGGATATAGGGCGAAACAGCATCGGCCAGCGCATGCATTTCTTTCTCGTCATACGCTGAGAGACCGCCGATGTCAATTACATCACCGGAATCTTTGAACTGCTGGAGATAATATTCTTTTGCGCCGGCAATCCACCGGGCAGCCTCTATGAGGCTTTCCTTTGTGTGAAGACCCTTTACAACAGTGGTTCTGAACTCATAGTCCACTGTGCCGGAGAGAAGAAGATTTTTGCTGCGTTCAAACGGTGTAAGGTCAAGCCCGGGGATGCCGGCTGTCTCTGCATAGAGAGAGGGGGCGTTTTTAATATCCATTGCGACCCTGTCAACCAGCCCTTCGGCGATTAACGCTTCCAGACGGTCGGGAAAGGAGCCGTTGGTATCGAGCTTGACGAGAAAGCCAAGGCTTTTGACTTTGCGTAGAAAAGCCGGCATTTCAGCATGGAGCAGGGGCTCACCGCCGGTGATTGCCACGCCGTCAAGAATGCCGGTGCGTTTTTTCAGAAAGGCAAAAACATCATCTTCCGTTACATCCTGATAAAGCCTTTCCGGCAAAACGAGGCCGGCGTTGTGACAGAACGGACAGCGAAGGTTGCAACCTGCCGTAAAAACCGTACAGGCGACCTTGCCGGGATAATCCAGAAGTGTTAACTTTTGCAAACCTGAAAGAAACATGGCATCTCCTCTGTATACGTGTGCTGCCGCAATGCGGCAGCGTGCCTATCATAATCCTTTCTTGAACGGCTGTCAAGAGGGTTTCACAATATTTAGAATATTTTTCCAGATTGTAACTTTTATAACCACAAGATATAGTGTAACCTCTTTTCCCCGAAAGACGGGAAAACATCCCGGAGGAAAAAAGATAAAGCCGTGTCTGTACGAGCGGGATGATTTGTGATATAATCAATTGTTAAGGAATTAATACGGCTGTCGGAGCCTACAAATTGTGGCAGAAACACGGAACGGCAGCGGAAACCGGCAGACTCCGGAGGAACAGAAAATGAAAATCATACTTGCAGGGGCAGGGCGCATCGGCAGCTCTCTGGCCGAAGTGCTCTCGAAAGAAGGGCATGACATCACGGTGATTGACAAGGATGAGGAAACCATCACCCATGTTTCAAACGATATCGACGTGATTTGCCTGGAAGGGAGCGCAACGAATCCCGACGTTTTGTCGGAAGCAGGAGCAGAAAATGCGGATTTGCTGATTGCGGCGACGGAGCAGGATGAAGTAAATATGGTTTGCGGCATCTCGGCACGGAAACTCGGCACACAGCATGTGGTAGCCCGTGTGAGGGACACGGAATATCTCGGAAAGACGGAGTTTTTACGGGAGGCACTCGGAATTTCTCTGCTGGTCAACCCGGAATATGAATGCGCCAAGGAAATTTCGCGGATTCTGCGGTTCCCAAGCGCGGCCCGCATCGATGCTTTTTCCAAGGGCAGCCTTGAGATCGTGGAACACCGGGTAGCTCCCGGCGGGAAGCTTGACGGGGTATCGCTGAAAGACCTGCAGAAGACGTTCGGAGCAAAGGTGCTGGTGAGCCTTGCGGAGCGCGAAGGAAGAGCTATTATACCGAAGGGCGATTTTACTGTCAAGGGTGGAGATGTGCTGAGCATCACGGGGATTTCCAAAGAGCTCAGGAGATTTTTCATGGCGGCAGGAGCCTATAAACGCCCGGTCAAAAATGTGATGATAACGGGGGGCGGACGAACTTCGGTTTATTTGGCGAGAATTCTGGAAGAGAACGGCATCGAGGTGACCCTGATCGAGGAAGACCGGAAGCGGTGTGAAGAGCTGTGCGAACTGATTCCCGAAGCCCGGATCATCTGCGGAAAAGCTTCCCGCAGTGATGTGCTGCTGGAGGAAGGAATCCGGTCGACAGACGGGTTCGTGGCGCTTCTCGGAGATGACGGAGATAATATCATCACGTCTATTTATGCGCGCCACTGCACGGACGGGAAAATCGTCACAAGAATCAATCATGAGCACTTTGCGGAGATCCTGAATGACCAGGACTTTGACAGTATTGTTATCCCCAAGAAAATCATTGTGCAGCAGATCACACGGTATGTGCGCGCCATGAGCAACTCGGTGGGCAGCAGCATGGAAACCCTGTACAAGCTGGCTGACGGAAAAGCGGAAGCGCTGGAATTTAAGATCAATCCCGGTGCGAAGTGCGTTGGGATTCCCATCCGAGATCTGCAGCTGAAACCGAATATTTTGATTGCCGCCCTGATTCGCAACGGGAAAAGCATTATTCCGGACGGCAGCACGGAGATCAAAGCAGGGGATCATGCGGTGATTGTGACAGAAGCCGGATGGCTGGAAACCATTGACGGCATTATGAAAGGCGCATGATGAACAGAAAAATGATCTGGCGCATTGTGGGGCTCTCTCTCAGCCTGGAAGGTGGGCTGATGCTGCTTCCGGTGATTGCGGGATTGTGCTTCGGGGAAAAACCGGTTGCATATCTTGCTGCAGCGGCAGTGACAGGGATCACAGGTTTCCTCCTGACGAGGCTGAAACCGGGCACAGAGACAATGTATGCAAGGGACGGATTTGTTGCAGTGGCACTGGTATGGGTTGCCATGTCGGCTTTCGGCGCGCTGCCTTTTGTGCTGGCAGGAGATATCCCTTCGTATGTGGATGCCTTTTTTGAAACAATGTCCGGCCTGACAACGACAGGCGCATCGATTCTCAATAATATAGAAGGATTGTCGAAAGCAAGCCTGTTCTGGCGGTCGTTCACCCATTGGATCGGCGGGATGGGTGTGCTGGTGTTTATGATGGCAGTGCTCCCGATGGGCGGAGAGCATTCCATGCATATTATGCGAGCGGAAGTACCGGGCCCCGTCGTCGGGAAACTGGTGCCACGCGCAGGTGACACGGCGAAAATATTATATATGATTTACGCCGCGCTGACGCTGGCGGAAACCGTTTTTCTCCTGTTCGGAGGGATGAACTTTTTTGATGCACTGCTGCATGCTTTTGCGACTGCCGGTACGGGAGGATTCTCCACTAAAAATGCCAGCGTAGGTGCCTTCAACAGCGCTTATATTGAAATCGTGATGGCGGTGTTTCTTGTGCTTTTCGGCACCAACTTCAACCTTTTCTATCTGATGCTGACGGGAAAATTCAAGGTGGCTTTGAAAAGTGAGGAACTGCACTGGTATCTTATTCTGATTGCAGCCTCCGTCGGAATGATTACGGCGGGGATTACCCGAATTTACGGCAGCATCGGAACAGCGGCCAGAAATGCGTTTTTCTATGTCATGTCGATCATGAGCACGGCAGGGTTCTGCACGGTGGATTACACGACCTGGCCGCAATATACCCAGGCGCTGATTGTTATGCTGATGTTTATCGGCGGATGCGCAGGCAGCACGGGAGGAGGAATCAAACTTTCGCGTGTGATGCTGCTGGTAAAAAATGCAACGGCAGATGTGGGGAGAATGATTTCACCGAGACGCGTCAAGAGAGTAAGAATGGATGGAAAATGCGTATCAGACAACGTCTTAACCACTGTCGGAACGTTTTTCTCCCTCTATATTCTGATTCTGCTGGTCTGCACATTTGTGGTGTCTTTCGATGGAAATGACTTTACAACAAGCTTTACGGCTTCGCTTTCCTGCATTTCCAACGTTGGCCCGGGACTGGCAGGAGTCGGCCCAAGATATAATTATTCCGGGTTTTCTGTGCTTTCCAAAATTTTTATGTCGATTACGATGCTGATCGGAAGGCTGGAAATTTATCCGGTGCTGATTCTGCTGATGCCGAAAAAAAGCAGAAAAGGATAAAGAAGTTTACTGAGAATGAAGACAATTACAGAAAAAGCATATGCAAAACTGAATTTCTCTCTGGACGTGTCGAGACCCCGGGAAGACGGATACCATGACATGGTGATGGTGATGCAAACGGTGTCGCTGTGCGATGAGCTGAGCATTACACTGGATGACACGGGGAAAGTTCGGGCGGAGACGGATCTTCGCTATATCCCACGGGATGACCGGAATCTGGCTGTCAAAGCGGCGAAGCTTTACTTTGCCAGAACCGAACGGAAAGAGACAGGCGCCGTGATCCGCATGAAGAAAAGGATTCCGGTCGGAGCGGGAATGGCAGGCGGATCTGCCGACGCGGCAGCTGTGATCCGGGCACTCAACCGTGCTTTTGACGATGAATTGAGTTATAAGGATATGATGGAACTGGCCGAAAAGACCGGTTCGGATGTGGCTTTTTGCGTGATGGGCGGCACGGCACTTGCAGAAGGACGCGGAGAAATCCTGACGAGATTGCGGGATCTCCCGGCGTGCAGCATCGTGATTTGCAAACCGGACTACTCCATTTCGACTCCGGAGCTTTTCCGGGCCATAGACAGGGAGAAACTGCGCGTTCATCCGGACACCGCGGGAATGCTTGAGGCCATTCGGGAAGGAAATCTTGCCCAGATTTGCAGGAGAATGTACAACGTGTTTGAGGACGTTCCGGACAGGCGGATGAAGACTGTTGCCGAGATCAAGACGCGCCTGATCAACCGAGGAGCGGAAGGCGCCGTGATGACGGGAACCGGATCTGCGGTTTTCGGAATCTTTACCGATGAAAGCGCTGCCAAAAAAGCCGGCAGTGCTTTACACAGGGAGTTTCCGTTCGCATGTGTGGCAAAACCGGTCGGAGCGTTGCTTTGAACGATTGCACGGGAGAGAAGAAACAAAAAAGAGAGGCTCAAGCCTCTCCGATACGGTTTTTGATATATTCTTCTACTTCCGGATACGCAATATCCAACGCGACACTTAATTCCCCGTGAAGCACTTCTTTCGCACGCTTCATGGTTGCTTCTGCACGGGTGCTTTTTGTCTTTCTGGAGTTGATGCGCAAATGAAGACCTTTGATAATCGACACCATCGCTTCCGGCGTGTGCTGCCGGAATAGCTCTTTATAAAAAGCATCGACATGATTGAAACGGGTATCATTGCAGATGGCAGGTTCTATACCGGGGATGGAACGGATCAGCGCTTCGGCCTGCTCGCGGCTGATCACAGGGCGCATGAAAGCGCCGGAATCGACAGGCGAAAAATACGTGCCGCTTCCGATATAAGGGCGAAGGTGATAATAAAGCCTGTCCGGCGAACCGGAAGACTCCAACGGGGCGATAAGCTCAACCGTACAGACGCCGCTCTCACCATAAATTATTTTGTCACCAACCGAATACATCGTAAAAAATCCCCCAATATATATCTATGTACTATTTTAGCAAATAAGTGGATAAAAGTCAAGCATTTTTTTGACAAATAATTCTTTTTTCACGGAGTTTTTTCAGATGAAACTTCAGCTTAGCGGACACGAATATAAATATGCCGTGGAACAGATGCTCTCCACCCTTTTTCCGGGAGAAAAACCGGACTATTCACCCGGAAAACAGAAGGAAAACGGCATGACAATCAACCTGCGGGAAGCACCGGTCTATACCACCGCAACCTGCATCTACCGGACAGAACAAGGAACTTTTCGGGGACGGGCTGCCGTAAAAACGGCGTTGCTCACGGAACCCGTTGAGCGGGATCGCCTTTGCCAGTTTGCCATTAAAAATGCTGTTTACAGAGCAGTACGCTCCTCCGGACTGGAAAGACCGCCCTGGGGAGCCCTGACAGGCGTGCGGCCCGGAAAACTGATGCATGCCATCATTCCTCAGAGCGAGAACAGGGAAGAGGCAATCCGGCGATTTGTGACGGAATATGATGTGACGTTGCCCCGCGCGGAGATGTGCTATGAAACTTCGCTTGCAACGATCGAGGCGAAACAGACGTTGAGCGGGAAAGACGTATGCCTTTATATCGGGATTCCGTTCTGCCCGACGCGCTGTGCCTACTGCAGCTTCGTCAGCCAGGCGACAGAAAAAAATAAAAGTTTGATGGAGCCGTTTCTGGAGGCGCTGCTGCAGGAAATCGCGGCAAATGCAGAGCAGGTGAAAAAATGCGGATTGAGAGTTGTTTCCATTTATGCGGGAGGGGGAACCCCCACAACGCTTTCCACCGGGCAGCTGGAACGGCTGTGCGCTTTCGTGGAAGAACAGTTTGACTGCAGTGCTTTGCGGGAATATACCGTGGAAGCCGGCAGACCGGATACCATCACGCTTGAGAAATTGAAGGTTTTGCGGAAATACGGCGTTGACAGGGTATCCGTCAACCCGCAGACGATGCGCGACAGCGTGCTGGAGGCAATCGGCAGGCGCCATACTGCGCAGGATATCCGGGAGGCATTGGACAAGGTCAGAACGGTCGGCGGATTTAGCGTGAATATGGACCTTATTGCAGGCTTGCCTCAGGACGACCCAGAGGGCTTTGCACAGTCACTCGAGGAAGTGCTTGCGCTGAAGCCGGAAAACATCACCGTACATACCCTGTCGCTGAAGAGAGGATCACGGCTCATGGCGGAACGGGGAAGAATCCCGCCGGCGGAGGAAGTGGCGAAAATGCTCGAGGATGCCTATGCGGCGTTGAAAAGAGAAGGATATGCGCCGTATTATCTTTACCGGCAGAAAAACATGTCCGGCGGGTTTGAAAATACCGGATGGACGAAACCGGGAAAGGGGAACCTTTATAATATCTGTATGATGGAAGAGCTGTGCAGTATCCTCGCTTCCGGAGGGGGAGGCTCGACGAAGCTGATCCACCCGGAGGGCGGAAGAAATATCCGGATTACCGCACCGAAATATCCTTTGGAGTATATCCAGCAAATTGAAACAATCTGTGAGGAAAAAAGAAAGATAGGTGAGTTTTATGACGTATGATCTCGGCGAAATCAATCTGAAAACCATTGCGGATCCAAAGGGTTTCTGCGAAGAATGCGAGGCGGCATATAACGAAAAAGTTGATCACGTGGTAGAAATGATCAAGGAAAATCTCGCAAACAGCCCGATCGTTCTTCTGGCAGGCCCGTCAGGATCAGCGAAAACGACAACCGCTATGAAAATCAGCGAGGCGCTCAACCACTGCGGAATCGGCACGCACTATGTAAGTATGGATGATTATTTCAACACCGTCGGCGAGGGGACACCGCGAACACCGGAAGGAGATTATGATCTGGAATCACCCCTTTGCCTGGATATGGAATTGCTGAACCGGCATTTTTCGGATCTGGAGAAGGGAAAGCGGATTTTTGTGCCGAAATATGAATTTTCCAGACGGATGCGTGTGACGGAACCATCCAAAGCCATACGGCTGAAAAAGGATGAAATCTGTATTTTTGAAGGGATTCATGCGCTGAATGATGAGATCGCCGGGCGGCATCCGGAGGCTTTCAAGCTCCATGTTTCCGCCTCGAGCAGAGTTGCCTTCAAAGGAGAAGAAGTTTTCAAATCCACCTGGTTCAGACTTGTACGGAGGACGGTTCGCGATTATAATTTCCGCGGGGCAGATCCGGCGGAAACCATGGCAATGTGGGCGAATGTTCGCCGCGGGGAAAAGCTGTACATCACACCATTCAAAAACAAAGCGGATTATTGCTTTGACTCTACGCTTGCCTGTGAAGCGGCCGTGATGAACCGGACGGCAACAAAACTCTTTCAGACAGTGCCGGAAGGGATTGACCGGTTTGAAGAACTCAGGGCGGTTCTGCCGGCGATTCAGCTGTTCGGCGTGATTGAGGAGAGCGATGTACCGGAAGATTCCGTCCTTCGGGAATTCATCGGCGGCGGAATTTACTCATAATTGTTAAAAGTGCACAAAAAGAGGCCTAAAAATAATAAAAATTCCGTCAAAATTCAGCAATTTTAGCGTCAGACAAATTCGG
>JAFUGY010000135.1 GCA_017469115.1 Oscillospiraceae bacterium | reverse complement strand
GGTGGGCGTGGCAAGCCAGACCTTTTTTTCAAATTTATCAATGCCGGCAAAACGGGGATCTGTTAAGATATTCATCTGTTTTCTCCCTTTTCATTCTAGCTCTTATATAAAAATAACGGTTACATGTGAATGTAAGTCTAAAACAAAACTGTATTATTATAGCATTCTAATTACTGCGAGTCAATTGTAAACCACAATAAAATGCGATTTTATTATCGTTAACCCTGGTGGGTAGGGGGTAGGGGTTAGGGCGTAGGGAGTAGGGAGGCGCCTGCGGCGGAGAGGCGAAGCAGAGCTTCGCAGGATACAGGGGGCAGGATACAGGGCAGAGCGAGCCGGAAACAAATGATAAATTAGCGCCGAAGGCGAATGATAAATTATAAATTATAAGTGATAAATTAGGAGAACGACGCCTGCGGGCGGAAAGCGAAGCGAAGCTTCGCAGGGGTTAGGGTGTAGGGAGTAGGGCCCGCTGCGGCGGGGAGGCGGAGCGAGCCGGAGGCTCGCAGGGGGTAGGGTGTAGGGAATAGGGCATAGAGGCGCCTGCGGGCGGAAGCTAAATAGCAATTATTAAGACGAAGGAACGGATTACGGTGAGACGCCGATAGAACGGAGGGATGATTGCTGGGACGCGGAAAGTTTGGACCAGTCGCGGCGCTGTTTGCCAAGCCACGAGTCGAGGCGGGCACCGGATGGGGTGCGATAGTTGCGAGGGATTTTCAGGTCTCCATGGGAAGAATAGTAAGATTCGGCGAAGGAATACATCTCCTGCCATTTTTCAGAATGAACGTCCCAATACATGCCAATGGCATTGAGGAGATCGATCTGGTCTTGCGGGATCTGGCCTTTTTTCAAACGAACGCGCTGCTTACTGATCCAGACACCGAGAGAGAAACCCGAGGGCGTTGTATACTGAGCAGGGATTTTTAAGGTGTGGTTTTGGAGGTAATAGGTTTTTGCCTCCTGATAGCCGGTATTCCAGGAATCTTCGATCGCGTCCCAGACCATACCGATCAGATCCAGACGTGCGATTTGCTCCTGCGTGAGGGAATAAGGTGCTCTCCCCTTCCTTGCAAGGCGGAGATGGACAATCCAGTTGCCGAGTTTGATGCCGGAAGGCGTAACGTATCGGCCGGGAACGCGGAGATCACCATGCTGCCTGAAGTATTCGGCGGCTTCGAGATAATTCTTTTCCCACTGTTCGGAGACGAGATTATTCCAGACCATGCCGATGGCATCAAGCTTTGCGATACGTTCCGGGGTTACTTTACTGGTTTTATGATTTGCACGGCAGGTGCGCATGGTCATCACCCAGAGGCCGAGAGGAACGCCGTTTTCATCCACATAATTGCGCGGCGGGAGGAGGTTGCCGTTTTTCTCGTAATAGGCTTTAGCTGCAAGGTAATTGCGCTCCCACGCGAGATCACGCCAGGAATCCCACACGATGCCAAGGTTATTCAAAAGGTCGATCTGCTCATCGGAGAGATGACCGACGGCCTGACCGTGATAAATCTTACGCTGGGTATTGAGCCAGCTGCCGAGGGAGAGGCCGGACTCGGTTTTATACTTATAAGGGATCTGGAGATTGCCGTTGGAGAGGTAATACTCTTTTGCTTCGGCGTACATGAGATTCCAGGAGGAATCAAGGGAACGTTCCAGCGCATCGAAGAGGCGGCGGCAGTCGCGGGTTTCATCAATGACTTCAAAGCGGTCATTGACGATGAGGGAGTCATCACCGAGGTAATGGTAATAGGTGATGGCGGCCTGCATCTCCTGCTGAATCGTGCTTATGCTATAAAGATTCTCAATATTTAAAACAATATCAAAAATAACAGGCTCTGAAGTATGCGTAGCAGAGAGGGCGCGGCCAATTTGTTGTTTATAGATAATCGGGGAAACAGTAGGCCGGAGAAGGATGACGCCGTTGACGTCAGAGATATGGATGCCCTCGTTGAGCATATCGATGCAATAGAGGAGCTTGAGGTGATCGGAATTATCGGATTTGAAGGATTGGAAAGCTTTGAAAGTTGCAGGGTCTTCGGCATAGGCTCGATAGATATGCAGGTTCGGATCCACCTGAGAGAACCACTCCCCTGCTTTTTCAATCATTTCATCCATGTGCTCGGCATTGGAGCAAAAGACGAGATATTTGCCATGGTAATCGGGCATATGTTTGGAGAAGATCTCCGGAAGGCCGATGGAATTTTCCAGAGCGCGGCGGAGCTTTTCAAGATACTCCTGAGCGGCATCACGGGAAGCTTTTGATTTGGCTCCACGGACGCGAAGCTCCAGCTTTTCCAGGGATTGCTGATAACGGAAAACGGAGAGCACGTATTTGGGTGGCGTGAGGATGCCGCGGACGATAGCATCGCCCAATGTCATTTGGGAGGCGATGTTATTTTCAAAGAGCTCATCCGCCATGTCGCGCTGGTTGTCGAGGTAGCGGATGTTTGTGGCGGTAAGGCCGAGCAAAACGCAGGAGCGAGCCGGAGGCTCGCAGGGATTAGGGGTTAGGGTGTAGGGAGTAGAGGCGCCTGCGGCGCTATTAGTTTTGGGGAAAGAAGATAGTTTTTGAGGAGGGGCGGGGGGAGAAGCGGTTAGGAGGCGGGTAACGCCTTTTTGCCACTCGGCAGCTCCCGATCTATGGAATTCATCGACCACCACGATGGATGGTTGGAGCGCGTCGATTTCCGCCTGAGAGAGCAACATGAGTTTCGCATAAGTTAGAAAGATAATATTTGAGAGGTTTGAACCGCCTGAACTCTGCCAGTTTTCGAGTTGGGTGCGGAAGATGTATTCGGAGGGAGAGAGCCAGAGGACTTTCGCTTCCGGATGATCGGCACACAACTGAAAGCCAATAAAAGATTTGCCTGTACCGGTCGGATGAATGACGCAGGCTTTTCCGGTCTCGACAAGCATGGCACAGGCTGCCTCATAGGCTGTTTGGTTGTGGGGAAAAAGAATCTGCATAAATTTACCTCAGTTGAAGAATCCGATCTGTGATAAAAGCTCTCGACGAGATTCGGGCATTCTCCCTTTGCGAAAAGCGGTCATCTGGTTGTTTAACCAGATGGCTAATTTTGTTCCATTCTGTGAGATATAATCCGTAGGTACCTTTAAATTGCCATGTTCAAGATAATACTCTTTTGCAGAAGAATAATTTTTTCCCCAACGTCGATCAAGTTTGGATTCTATGGTAAAAGAGACGGAGGAAAGTTTTTCTCTCTGTTCAAGCGTCAATTCTTTACCGGGACGGTTACCGAGAAGAATTTGTTTCTGCTCATTGAGCCACTTATCCAGCCAGATACCATCAACAGTATAATCCGGGGGAAACTCAATGTTCCCATGCTTCCGATAATATGCCTGCACATAGGAAAAACAAGCATCCCAATCGTTGTGGCGGGAACGATTCCATGTGATGCCAAGCGATTCCAATTGCTGAATTTGGGAAGGAGTCAGTTTGCCTTTGGCGTAATTCTCTCTACATTTGGTGTGCCATTTGCCCAATTTAAATCCTGATGGAGAAACATAGGAATAAGGAGCATCCAAAATCCCATGCTCCGCTACATAGGCTTTTGCCTCGGAAAGACCAGCTTCCCAAGAAGCCTGCCGAAGGGGCTTCCATTGGATATGGAGGGCTTCAAGCTGCTGAATCTGATCAAAAGTAAGAGAACGACCTTCCCGCTTTCCGCGGTAAACCAATTTGCATTCCTGCAACCACAGGTTAAGTTTAACGCCATGATATATCGTTTCTCTTGGTACATCAAGGTTTCCATGTTCTTCAAACCAAGCTTTCGCTGCAGCATAATTGCGATCCCAGATGTAATTATTATTGTTCCATACCATACCGAGATCATCCAGGAGCTTCAGGCGTTCAGGTGTAAAATAGTTGGTTTTAACCTGCCCTGACCGACATTTTCTTGCGGTGGACAGCCATGTGCCGAGTTTTATCTTATCTTCTGTCACATAATCAGAAGGCACTTGCAGATTGCCAAATTTTGAAACATAAGCCTGACAGGCTTTATAATGCTTTTCCCAAGAAATATCATTCAGACTGCTCCACCGCATATTAAGAGCATTAAGTTTTGCTATTCTCTCTTCTGAAAGACTACAATCTTTTATCTTTCCAGCATATGCAAGGCGTTGAGTGCGAAGCCAGGTACCCAGAGAATAGCCCTCCGGGGTTTTATAATCTACAGGAACTTCCAGATTGCCATATTGATTATAATAAATTTTCGCCTGCTCATACATCATGTCCCAAGAAGAAATCAAGATCCCTTCCAACTCATCAAAGAGGCGGTGGCAATCAAGTATCTCATCAATGATCTGAAAGCGTTCGTTAATAATCTCACTCGCTTCTCCGAAGTAATTGTAATACGTAATGGCAGCTTTCATCTCTTCTTCGATTTCACCAATGCTGTAAAGATTCTCGAAATTATTAACAACATCAAAAATAACAGGTACATTAACGCTGCCGGCAGTTAAAGCACGGCCAATTTGCTGTTTATAGATGATTGGTGAAATGGTTGGACGGAAGAGAATAACGCCATTAATGTCACTTACATGGATGCCTTCATTCAGAGCATCTATGGTGTAGAGAAGACGGAGATGATCCGGCGAATCATCCTGTTTGAATTTTTGGAAAGAAGTAGTTGAGGCACTCTCAAGAGAATAGAGATAATAGGTACGGGGTGCGGGATCCACTTTGGAGAACCACTCCGTTGTTTTATCCATGCACTCCCGGAGAACATCAATATTGGGGGTAAAGACAAGATATTTGCCATGTGGGTCGGGCATATGCTTGCGAAAGACCTCATCCAATCCGTCAGCCTTCTCCAAAGTGCGTCGCAATTGCTGCAGCAAGACTTCTGCTTTATCCCGCACGGGCTTGCTGCTATGGCGACGTACACGGTTTTCATAATTCAGAAGCTGCTTCTGCCAGGAATAAAGGGCGATGACATATTTTGGTGCTTTCAGAATTCCCCTGGCTATTGCTTCTCCAAGAGTCATTTCTGAGGCGATGTTCCCATCGAAGAGTTCTTCTGCCATGTCGCGCTGATTATCCAGATAACGGATGTTGGTGGCGGTAAGACCGAGTAAAACGCAGGAGCGAAGCGGAGCTTCGCAGGGATTAGGGAGTAAGGTGTAGGGAGTAGAGGCGCCTGCGGCGCTATTAGTTTGGGGGATAGAAGATAGTTTTTGAGGAGGGGCGGGGGGATAAGCGGTTAGGAGGCGGGTAACGCCTTTTTGCCACTCGGCAGCTCCCGCTCTATGGAACTCATCGACCACCACAATGGATGGTTGGAGCGCGTCGATTTCCGCCTGAGAGAGCAACATGAGTTTCGCATAAGTTAGAAAGTTAATATTTGAGAGGTTTGAACCGCCTGCACTCTGCCAGTTTTCGAGTTGAGTACGGAAGATGTATTCGGAGGGAGAGAGCCAGAGGACTTTCGCTTCCGGATGATCGGTGCACAACTGAAAGCCGATAAAGGATTTGCCTGTCCCGGTGGGATGGATGACGCAAGCTTTGCCGGTTTCTGCAAGCATGGCGCGGGCTGCTTCATAGGCTGTTTGATTGTGGGGGTAGAGAATATTCATAATGAACCTTCCGGCTTTTAGTTCTCCCAATAGAGGTGAAAAAAGATTATTATAAAAATTGTATCACTTTTCAGGAACTTTATCAAGGAAAAAGCAGTGAAAGAAAAAGGCTGCCATTTGAGGGTTAACTGAGAGTTATTAAAACAATTGTTTGTAAACTGCAGGCAAATTTACAAAAACAGGAGGAGACGCTATTATATTTTTAAAGATGTAGTTACGCAGAGGGTGACGCGAGGTAACAGGAAGATGTTAAACGGAGAAACGCGGGAAGATTTAAGGCAGATTTACAGAAGAGAAGATACAGGGGAAAAGACTTTTATTCCAGCAAAGCCGAAAGTTGATCTCTACGGAGAAAACCACATCTTTCGGGTGTGTGCATATTGCAGAGTTTCAACAGAGAATGAGGAACAGCTTTCCTCTTTCGAGTTGCAGCAAGCGCACTACAGGCAGCTTGTGCAGGATCACCCGAACTGGAATCTGAAACAGATTTATGCCGATGAAGGGATCTCAGGAACTTCATTGAAGAAGTATACTTTCACAGGCGCTGACTACGTTGGAATACTTTACTTCTTCGACGTGCTTCCCACGTTCAATCGTGCATGTACTCCACCACCCACTACTGTATAGCAGGCAAAAAGTCTCTTCTTTTTCTTTGAGTATTTCATAGTAGCTTCTGTTTACGGCAAAATAATTCAGTGTCTTTTCCAGTGCATAACAGGTCTTGGAAATACTCTCAATTTCTTCTTTTTCTTCTTTTGCTGCAGTTCCCCAGTTTACGCCGTATGCAATGCAGGCGCGGCGGAAAATCGTGTCAAACGCTCTTTGGTTTTTGTCGTCCCGGCAGTACCAGGCGGCATCACTTCTTGGCTTTCCCATGCGGACCCCCATTTGTTGTTTGCGGCTACATTCTCGGAGACCAAGGGTTCCCCAAAACCAAGAAAATGGAAGAGAACGGGCTGCTAGAAAGGGTGCTTTAGCTCTTCCCAGATCCTTTAGCTCAAAAAGCCGGAGAATGTATGAGCAAGAAGTACATATATGTCATAGCTTCTGTTCGTAGTTCTAACAAAGTTCTAACCAATGTGTTTTTGAATTTTTCTAGCTTCTGCTGGCTTTTGTGAATCCTTCACAGATTTATCAGCATTTTCATTGCAGATAATTTGATTTAATTTGTTTAAATTACACAATATTTCACCTGACCAGAAATACAATGTTGGGTTCGGGACCAAGAGGCCTCGGGTTCAAATCCCGACACTCCGACTGAAAAAATCGCTTAAATCGATGATTTAAGCGTTTTTTTATTGCGATTTTGCAGTATTTCTGCGTTATGCGAAGAAAGCGATCTCCTCCAGCGGTTTGCGGGGGCGCATGGCTGGCTCCTCTGCTCCTTTGCCGATGGCAATGACGGAGAGGATCTCTTCGCTATCGGGGATGGAGAAGAGATCACGCACCTTGTCGCCTTCTCGAAGGCCCATGATGAGCGTATCAAAGCCGGCGTCTTTTGCGGCAAGGAGAAGATAGGCATCGTGCAGGCCGAGGTCATAGGCTCCCCATCCGTTGCCGACCTCGTTGTCAGGATTTCCGCCGGTGAAGCCGGCAATATTTTTTTCATAGGTGGAGACGATCAGCGCGGCATTGATGGCCTTTTTCTGATTGGCAGCATGGAGGGCAAGGCGGAGCTCTTCCCGCTTCTCCGGGGTTTCGGCAATATACCAGCGGGTCGTCTGGGAGTTCTTCCAGGAGGGAGCCTGCTGGGCATTGTGCAGAATCTGCACCAGCTCCTCGTGGGAAGGTGCGGAAGCGTAGCTTCTCACACTGCGGCGTACCTGAATGAGTTTGTTGAATTCCATGATATGATCCTTTCTTTTGTTTTTTGATTCGACAGTCGTACTGAGTGCAACGCAAACTGCTCGCGCGGGATGGGATTACACCTCGATTTCGGTGCTGCCTCGCGAGCTTAAAAGGGAAATAGAATCCTTGCTATGTTCGTGAGAGATACATTACAAGCTGCTCGGGCGGGACGGGATTATGAAAAACAAGGTTTAACCCCACAGAACCCGTTCCAGCGTGAGGGCGAACTGCTCAAGGCCGGCTTTGTCTTCTTCGGTAAAGCGGGAGAAGATGGGGCTGTCGATATCGAGAACGCCGATTACCTTTCCGTTTGCGTGCAGAGGAATGACAATTTCGGAATTGGAAGCACTGTCACAGGCGATATGGCCCGGGAAGGCATGGACGTCATCCACCACCACGGTCTGATTCGAAAGAGCGGCTGTGCCGCACACGCCTTTTCCAAACGGAATCTCGATGCAGGCAGGCTTGCCCTGAAAAGGAGCGAGGACAAGAATGTCCCCTTCGGCGAGATAGAATCCCGCCCAGTTAAGCCCATCCAGCGTTTGCCAGAGCAGAGCAGAGGCATTGGCGAGGTTCGCCGTCTGATGGGGAACGCCTTCCGTCAACGCAAGAAGCTGCTGACAAAGGAGAGAATAGTCCGTCGTCTTCATAGATTATAGCTGTTGAGGTAACGCTCCTGCTCGGCAGTGAGCGTATCGATTTTCTTGCCCATGAAGGCAAGCTTCCGTTCGGCGACGCCGCGGTCCACCTCATAAGGCACATCGATGAGCTTTTCCGTCATGCTGCCGGCGTGATCCACCAGATATTTGGCAGAAAGGGCCTGGATGGCAAAGCTCATGTCCATAATTTCAGCCGGATGCCCGTCGGCACAGGCCAGATTGACCAGGCGGCCTTCACCCAGGACAAAGATCCACCGCCCGTTGGGAAGATGATAACCCATAATGTTTTTGCGCTGTTCCCGCTGTTCCAGGGAGATTTCGCGCAGACGGTCCATGTCGATTTCAGTATCAAAGTGGCCGGCATTACAGAGGATCGCACCGTCTTTCAGGAGGGGGAAGATTTCCTCCCCGATAATCTTGTCACATCCGGTAACAGTGACGAAGAAATCGCCCACCTGAGCGGCATCCTTCATGGGCATAACGTCATAGCCGTCCATCACGGCTTCAAGAGCGCGGATGGGATCGACTTCGGTGACTACAACCCGGGCACCCAGCCCTTTTGCCCGCAGCGCCGTGCCTTTTCCGCACCAGCCGTATCCGGAAACCACCACCACTTTACCTGCCACAATCAAATTGGTGGTGCGGCAGATGCCGTCCCACACCGACTGGCCGGTTCCGTAGCGGTTGTCGAAAAAGTGCTTGCAGGCGGCATTGTTCACCCGAATCATGGGGAAGGCAAGCTTTCCGGCACGATTCATCGCCTCCAGGCGATTGATGCCGGTGGTGGTTTCTTCACAGCCGCCGATGATGCCCGGGATCAGCTCGGGCATCTCGTTGTGGATCATGTTGATGAGATCGCCGCCGTCATCGATGATGATATTGGGGCGGTTTTGCAGCACATGGCGGATGTGGGAGAAATACTCCTCCTCCGTTGCACCGTACCACGCGTGTACTTCCATACCGTCAGCCACGAGGGCTGCCGCCACATCGTCCTGCGTGGAAAGCGGATTGGAACCGGTGACGAACATTTCGGCTCCGCCTGCCTGCAGCACCTTGCAGAGGAAGGCTGTTTTCGCCTCAAGATGCACGGAGAGTGCGATGCGGATGCCACGAAACGGCAGCGTCTGCCGAAACTCCGAGCGAAGGGTGCGGAGGAGATCGCAATTGCGCTCCACCCATTCTATTTTTCTCGCGCCGGAAGGAGCGAGTGCGAGGTCTCTGATTTCACTGCTCATAGAGATTCCTTTCTGTCAGCTCAGTTTGGGAAGAGCTTCTCCAGCAGCGGAGGAAGCTCGGAAAGATCTGCAATGGTTTCATCCGGGCGATCTGCTTCCGATGCCGGACGCCCGGAGGGATTATACCACACGGTATGAAGGCCCATAGTCTTCCCGCCCCGGATATCGGAGGTGAGGCTGTCCCCCACCATGACGGAACGGGAGGCATCAAAATCCGGTATGACAGCAAAACAGGCCTCAAAATATTCTCGCGAAGGTTTTTGAAAGCCGATGGTTTCGGAAATGAAAATCTGCTCGAAATACGGTGCAATCTTCGCCGAGGCAATGCGGGAAGCCTGGGTGGTCGTGTTGCCGTTGGAAAGGATGAAAAGGCGATAGCGGCCTTTCAGCTGTTCCAGAAGTGCCTCGGCGCCGGGCATAAAATAATGCGGCGAACGCAGGCTGGCTTCATAAAAGGTCTGGGTTTTTTCTGCATCGGCCGAAATGCCGATTGCTTCAAAAAACTCCGCGAACCGGCCGACCAGCACCTCACGGCGGGTCAGTTCGCCGGTTTCAAAGCGTTCCCAGCGGTTGTTGTTGATGCGGCGGAATGTGGTGAGAAACTCCGAGGTCGGTTCAATTCCGTCTTCCCGCAAGGCATGGAAGAGGGAGTTCCGCTCAGCCGTGCTGAAATCGAGAATGGTATTGTCCAGATCGAGAAATACAAGCGGCAGGCTCATGGCACCCTTTCCTCCTCCGGATTCCAATTTTTCAGCATGTCGGAGACTTCCGCATAAGCGGAACCGAGAGAGGCTTTCACCAGCACCGCGTCTCCTTTCCGAAGAAGCTTCGGAAGGACAGCAAGCAGCTCGGCCTTTTCAGGATAGTAGTGCGCCTCTTCTCCGAACCCTTCGGCCATATGGGAGCACAGAGTGCCGCTGGCAATCAGCAAATCCACTCCTTTTTGCCGGGCGTAGGCACCGATTTCATGATGCATGCGCTTTGCCCCTTCGCCCAGCTCCAGCATCTCCCCCAGCACACAGACGTGCCTGCCGGGCAGTTCGACAAGAGAATCAATGGAGGACATCATGGAATCGGGATTGGCGTTGTAGCAATCATCAATCAGACGGAGGAAGCCTGTATCGATACAGGAGAAGCGTCGGCCGACTGTCTGATACGAGGCGATGCCGGCGGCAATCTCCGCATCGGAAAGCCCGTATGCAAGCCCTGCGGCAGCCCCTTCCAGCGCAGCATAAACCATATGCTCGCCGAAGGCGGGAATCGTCACCGGGATGACCCGATCACGGGAAATAATTTCACAGAGGACGGTTCCTTCCGGGTTGACTTGAATCTTGCGGGCACGGACATCGCACTGCTCCCCTTTGCCGAAGCTCAAACTGTTCTCCCTTGCCGAGAGCGGCTGAAGATACGGGTCATCCCCGTTGTAGAGAACAGGGGCATCGGGCTTCATATGGGCAAGCACTTCGGTTTTTGCCCGGAAAACACCGTTCAGGTCACCGAGAAATTCAAGATGGGCATGGCCGATGCGCGTATAGAGCATCAGGTCAGGCTGCACCATTGCACCCAGATGATCCATCTCTCCGAAATGGTTGATGCCCATTTCGAGCACGGCTATTTCGTCTGCAGGGCTGATGCCGGCAAGCGAAAGGGGCACACCGATGGTGTTGTTTTTGTTGCCCGCCGTTTTATGGACGCGGAAGTGCTGCGCCAAAACAGCCGCCACCATCTCTTTGGCAGTGGTTTTGCCCACGCTGCCGGTAATCCCGATGACGGGAATGGTGACTTTGCTGCGAAAAGCCGCCATCAGCTTTTCCAGAGCAGACTGCACATCTTCACAGACGATAACGGGCCCGCTGACCCCTTCGGGGACGTATTCCGCCAAGGCGCAAGTGGCACCGTTTTGAAAAGCGGAAGCAAGATACAGATGCCCATCTGTTTTCTCTCCGCGATAGGCGACAAAAAGATCGCCTGGGGAAGCAGACCGGCTGTCGATGGTGAGGCCTGTGAGCTCTGCAGCGGCAGCGGAATGCATGTTAGAAACCGAGCCGCCGCAGATTGCGGCGGCCTCGGAAACAGTCAAACCAAACATCGTTCTCCTCAGGATACAGCGTCGTCGGTCGTAAAGGGATCACCGCACTCGGGGCAGAACTTCGGCGGTTTCGTTGGATCGGCAGGAACCCAACCGCATTTATCGCAGCGGTACTTCAGGGCACCTGCAGGCTTTTTCGTCCCGCATTCCATGCAGAACTTGCCCTGATTCTGCGTGCCGCAGGAAGGGCACGTCCAACTATCAGCATTGGAAGCAGGAGCCGGTGCAGCGGCCTGCTGGGGCTGAACGGGAGCCTGCTGCTGGGCCGCGAGGTTGAAGAGGCTTGCTGCATTCAGCCCGCCTGCCTGGGCTGCCATATTCATGGCATAGAAGCCCGTTGCAGCGCCGGCAGCGTTGCTTGCTGCTGCCTGCATGGCCTGTGCCTGTGCACCGGCCAAATGTGCCGCGGCGATGGCAGGGTCTTTCAAGGCGGCAGTACGCTGCAGTTCCTTGATCATTTTTTCATCTTCTTCGCTGATGGTTGCACTGGAAACACCGAAGGAGACGATTTCGATGCCGCGAAGATCACGCCATTTCTCCTGAAGGGCATCGTTGAGCGCCTGGCAGATCTCATTGGCGTGGCCGGGAAGCGCGGAATAACGGATTCCCTTTTCGGAAATAGAGGCAAATGCAGGCTGGAGCGCCGTGAGCAGCTCGGCACGAAGCTGGCTGTCGAGATTGTGCTTGGAATAGGCATCGCTCACATTGCCGCAGATGTTGGTATAGAAGAGGATCGGGTTGGAAATGCGATAGCTGTATTCTCCGAAGCAACGGACGCCTACATCGATATCCAGACCGATGTTTTTGTCGGTAATGCGAAACGGCACCGGATTCGGCGTACCGTACTTGTTGCCGACGATTTCTTTGGTGTTAAAATAATAGACGCGCTGGTCCTTCCCTGCAACACCGCCGAAGGTAAAGCGCTTGCCGATCTCCCGGAAAACCTTCATGACGGACTCGTCGAGATCCCCTGTAAAGACAGAGGGCTCGGAGGACATATCATAAATATACTCGCCGGATTCGGCGCAGATATCCACCACTTTGCCCTGCTCGGTGATCATCATGCACTGCCCGTCTGCCACGGCGATGACGGATCCGTCCGAAATGACATTATCATTCAGACGCGCAGCCGGAGAATATCCGGTGCTTTTCTTTTTGCCCTTAACAACAAGGATATCCGCAGGAATTGCATCGCAATAGAAAAATTCCTTCCACTGGCTCTGGGCAACGCCCATCGCAGAATTGACTGCTGCACTGATAAGACCCATAGATTATACTCCTTTCAGATTGAAAACAATTCACTTGAACTCTAATGCTGATTATATGCTATCAAACCTGTTTTTTCAACACCTTTTCGTAAAAGCGACCGCTTACAGAATGGTGCAATCCCAGACGTTGATCTCCGTATCCTGAAAGACAGATTTCAGCCGGGCCTGCAGCTCTTCCCGGGTGATCCCCCGCTTCAGCATAACCTGCAGGAATCCACCGCCGCCAGCCCCGCAGACCATTCTGCCGGCAATCAAATCCTCAATCGAATCGAAAATCTGGTCGATCAGGGTGTTGGAAGACCCGGCATCAATCTGCTTGCTCAGCTCCCAATGCTCATTGAGGAGCTCTGCAAAGGCATCTACACGCCCCCGCTCCAGCTCAAAGCGCATCAAAGCAGCCTTGCGCTGAATTTCGTTGAGGGCGTAGAGGGCTTCCGGCTCGTTGCCGATATAGCGGCCTACTACATCGCGCAGGAGATTGCGCGCCAGCCTCCGCTGCCCGGTATAAATGAGAGCAAAGCGCTCGTTGAGCGCACGCCTTGTCTCTTTATCCGGTTCCACATGCTCTACTTTCAGCTCCTGCCTGAGCCCGGGGCGGGATGAGATATACTTGATCCCGTCGGTCACGCCGCCGACCTGATCCTGCCAGCCGCCTCCGGTTGACATAATTTGTTCCATGCAGAGGACGTGGGAATAAAGGTCGTCTTCGGTATGGGGAATGCCGAGAAATTCAAACAGAGCCTTCACACAAGCTGCTGCAAGAATGCTGCTGGTTCCGAGGCCCGAACCTTTCGGCACACCGGTAACTTCAGTATCCATCAGGATCCCGCCGCCGAGGCGTGAGATCACTTCGGTGAGGCTGCCGCCGGATGCCGGAATGACACCGCAGGCCAGCAGTGCAGCTTTCTGCAGAACAAAGGCGTCAAAGGGATCACCGACACTCTGGAGCGGTGCAAGCTCGGTAAATTCGCCGTAGACATCCATGTCCCGGCTTTCAAAGATGATTTTGGGCTCGGAAAGCTTTCGAAGCGTCACCTTGACAGGGCGCTCGCCGTTGAGAAGAATGGCTGCATTCAAAACCGTACCGCCGTTTTCGTTGCAGTAAGGAGGCGTATCCGACCAGCCGCCGCCCCAGTTCACCCGAAGCGGAAGCGAAACGGAATGCACTTCCTTGCAGATCCTTGCCTCCGGGCGAACGGACAGCCCCGAGAGCGTTTCTTCCAGAATCGCTCTGCTGAGGCAGGAGAACGCTTCGGCAGCTTCTTTATCTCCTTCCGCCGTGCCGAGGGCAGTGCCGACATAATAGTGAAGGCGCATTTTCTCACTGACGTCAGCGCTTTGCAAGTGCGCTTGCAGCCACTGCTGCTGAATCGGCGTCAGGGGGGCATTCAGCCTGGCTTTTCCGGCGGGGGCTTTCTGCTCGATCATTGCGGAAACGGCATTCATTTCTACCAGCTGGCGCATCCGGGCATCCCAGCTGAGAATTGCCTGAGGATCGGCATCGTTGAAGCCGGAACAGAGGGATTTGCGCTCACATGCCCTCCATTCCTCCGCCCAGACGCCGGAATGGAGCATCTCGGGCAGCTTCAGCGCCCATGATACAGCTTCCCGGATGGTATCGCACACGGGATAGAGGCGGGCATTCCAGAGAGTATGTTCGTCTCCCTCGTCCCAGAAGTCTCCCTGTAGCGTTTGGCCGAAGAGCATGGATTCCTTCGGATTATCGGACACTCCGTAAATGCGGCAGACAAATCTGCCGTCAGTCTGCTTAAGGCCATGCAGCACCGTATGAGAAGGGATTTCATCCCCGGCATGCACTTCAAGGTAGGAGAGGATACTGCCTTCCCCGATTTTGGCTCCGCTGTGCACGTAGGAAACTTCAAAATAGCAGTGTTCTCCGATCTCTGCCTTCGGCGAGAGGACGGAATTATAGCCGGATGACCTGTCCATAGAGCAATTGACACGCCTGCTCCATCCCAGATGGCTGTATTGCGGCGTCTCCTCATCCATCAGGTGCAGCACTTCTCGTGTGGTGCCGAAATGGATAAATCGGGCAGGAGCCAGACGGAGAAGCTTCATGCGGTAAGGGCGAAGAACCTGCCAGAGGGCCGTCCTTGCTTTCCGCAGTTCCTCCGAATAGTCGCCTTCCGGCTTTTCCCGATAAAACTGCTCCAGCGTAGAGTCGGAAGCGAGAGGATACTGAAAGTCTCCGTACAGGCTCAGGCGGACTTTGCTGTTGACGAGAGAAGCATACTTTTTACGATCATAGCGCCCATCCGTACAGAGAAGGCTGTAGAGGCTTTCGAGCATGTCCGCACCGAAAATGACGGCACCGGTGTCGATATCCACAGCACCGCTTTCGTTCACAGCGCCGGCAGAAACAAGCGTCTCTATGCTCTGCTTGTGCAGGAAGGCACGCACACACCCGTCTTCTCCGCGGAGGAAAACTCCGTGGTCTTTCCCGGTTTCCGCCTTTTCCTTAAAGCTGATGGCTGCAGCACCGGATCCGGAATAATCAATCAGGAGCGGGTTGAAGAGCAGCAGCACATCTCCGCTCAGAAGGAGCATCCCCTCCCGGATTCTGCCGGGAACAGCGGACATGGCAATCATAAACTCATCAAACAAAGTGGAGGAACGCCCGTCCGGCAAGCAATGAGGTACCGGCGAAAACAGCTTACCGAGGGCGGAATATTGGGGAATACGTTTGCTGTCGCCCCCGCTGTGGATGACGAGAATCCGCTTTCCGGCAAAGGAATCTTCCCGCTCACGGATCTCTTTTAAGACTGAGAGAGTGGCCCCTCCGCTGCCGACACGGACACCGCCTTCATCCGGAATCACCAGAAAGCAGGTTCGGGCAGGTAGAAAAGCCTTCCGGGCATCCAGCTGTGCCTGAAAGCTCTCTGACTGATGGGCGTTGCTCGCTGTTAAAATCACATAATCCCACACGGGAAAAGAAGGATTGCGGAGGCTTCGCTGATAATCCCCCCATGCATCCTGATAAGACTGTGCAAGATAAAGGCTGGTATTCATGGCTCTGTGCCCTGCCTTTCATAGAAAATGGAAGAAGGCTGCCGATGAATCGCAGCCTTGTACCAAAAATCAGATTTTCCTGAGCTCTTCGATAAAAGCGCGCAGTGCTTTGCCCCGGTGGGAAATGGCGTTTTTCTCCTCCGGCGTCAGCTCTGCCATTGCTTTGTCCACGCAGTCGGGATGGAAAACGGGATCGTACCCGAAACCACCGCTTCCTTTGGGGGAATGGAGGATTTCACCCTCACACTCTCCGCGGGAACGAATCACCGACCCGTCGGGGAAAGTGCAGCAAATGCAGCAGACGAAGCGGGCGGAGCGATCTTCCACACCCTCCAGCTTCTTCAGGAGATATTCATACCGTTCCCGATCCGATGCCGCATGGCCAAGCCCATAACGGGCAGAGTAAATGCCGGGTTCTCCATTCAAGGCATCGACGCAGAGTCCGGAATCGTCCGCAACCGCTGCATATCCGGTTGCCGCTGTTACAGCAGATGCTTTGAGATAGGCATTCTCTTCAAAGGTGGTGCCGGTTTCGTCCACTTCAAAATCACAGCCGGCCTCTCTCTGGGAGAGAAGCTCGATATCCATATCTGCCACCAGGGAACGAAATTCCCGGAGCTTATTGGCATTGTTACTGGCGAGAATCAGCTTCATTTAAAAAGTGCCTCCACGAAAGTCTTCGGGTCAAAGGGGATCAGATCGTCGATCTGTTCGCCGACGCCGACGTATTTTACCGGCAGCCCAAGCTTATTGGCTATGGCAAACACAATGCCGCCCTTGGCGGTTCCGTCCAGCTTCGTGAGGACAATACCGGTGAGCCCGGCTGTCTCCAGGAACTGCTCTGCCTGAATCAGCCCGTTCTGCCCGGTGGTTGCATCGAGCACCATGAGCGTCTCCACGTCGGCATCCGGGAGTTCCCGGGAGATTACACGGCGCATTTTGGAAAGCTCATTCATCAGATTCTGCTTGTTGTGAAGCCGGCCTGCTGTGTCAACGATCACAACATCAATGCCTCTTGCCTTTGCAGCGCTCACCGCATCAAAGACAACCGCTGCAGGGTCACTTCCCTCTTCGTGGCGGACAAAGTCAGCCCCGGAACGCTCCGCCCAGATGCCAAGCTGTTCCGCTGCCGCTGCACGGAAGGTATCCCCCGCACAGAGGAGAACGCTTTTCCCCTCTTTTTTCAGCTGCGCGGCAATCTTGCCGATGCTGGTGGTTTTGCCAACTCCATTGACACCTGTCATTAAAATAACGGACGGTTTGGTATCCAGCTTCAAAGCTGGATTCCCGACGGAGAGGATTTTGGAAAGCAGCTCGATGAGGCCTTCCCGGGCTTCATAGCCCTTCCGGAAGCGGCGCTCCCAGGTCAGCTTACGCATGCCTTTGATAACGCTTTCGGCTGTTTCTACGCCAACGTCGGAAAGCACAAGCAGCTCTTCCAGATCATCATAAAAGGCTTCACTGTCAGGGGCATAGTCCTGAAACAGTTCTTCCAGCTCCACCATGTTTTTTCTGGTCTTGGTAAGGCCGGAAAACATCTTATCAAAAAATCCCATTTTCTTTACTCCTCTGCTGTTTTTGATGCCTGATCAAAATCAAGCTCCAGTACGGTTGAAACACCTTTTTCCTGCATCATGACGCCGTAAAGCATGTCTGCCTCTTCCATGGTGCCGCGGCGGTGTGTGATGACAATAAACTGCGTCTTTTCGGACATATCGCGCATATAGTCAGCAAAACGGTTGACGTTCGCCTCATCAAGAGCCGCTTCAATCTCATCCATGACACAGAAGGGTGTGGGGCGCACCTTCAGGATGGCAAAATAGAGAGCAATTGCCACAAAAGCCATCTCTCCGCCGGACATCAGCGTCAGGCTGGACAGCGCTTTTCCGGGCGGCTGGCACTTGATCTCGATGCCGCATTCCAACACGTTTTCCTCATCTTCCAGCTCGAGAGAAGCTTTCCCTCCACCGAAAAGATCCTTAAACGTCTGCTGGAAGGCTTCGTTGATCCGGCCAAACTGATCCAGAAACACAGCCTTCATCTCTTTGGTAACGTCCCGGATGATCCCAAGAAGCTCATCCTTCGCCTTCTCAACATCGTCCCGCTGGGAGACGAGGAATTCATACCGGGTGCTCACCCGCTCATATTCCTCAATGGCGCCGAGGTTCGGCGTGCCGAGAGCGGAAATCTGGCGGCGAAGATCAGAGATCTCCTTATTCAGCTTCTGCAGATTCTCAACCGGTTGCCGCAGTGCCTGGGCGGCAGAATGGCTGAGCTCATAATTGTCCCATAGTTTATCGAGAATCTGTTTCTCCTCCATGTCGGAAGAAATCTTCTTTTGCTCGATGCGGGCTGCTTTTCGCTCAAGCTCGATAATTTCGTTGTTTCGCTCCTGCGTGGACTTTTCCGTGCGGCTTCGGCGACCTTCCAGCTCCAGTTTGGATTTACTGATCTCGTCGATTTCTCCGCGGATTGCCGCGGCAGCCTCTGTCAGGCGTAAGAGTTCTTCTTCCTTCTCGCCGGCCTGCAGCCGGAGTGCCGCGATCTGATTTTTTGCATCATCAATCGCTTTCCTGCGCACTTCACTATCACCGGAAAGGCTGTCAAGCAGGATGCGGAATTGTTTCGACGTGTTGCTGACCGCAGTAAACTCCGCATGGAGGGAAGATTCCTTCGCGGCCAACGTATTGCGATCCTCCATGGCGATATCGAGATCATTACGAACCACAGCGAGGGCGGAACGAGCTTTTTCAAGCTGCACCCTGCACGCTTCCGTCTGCCTTTCCAGCGCCTGACGCTTTTCACGCAACTTCTGCAATTCATTGGCGCGGGACAGGATTCCCGTACCCTTCGCGGCACTGCCGCCGGTCATCGAACCGCCGGCATGCACCATCTGCCCATCAAGGGTTACAATCCGAAATCGGTCATTGTTGTTTTTGGAGATACGGATTGCATCCGCCAGTGACTCTACAATGATCGTCTTTCCCAAAAGATTTGCCACAATCTGGCTGTACTCGGGAGCGAACTTCACAAGATCATACGCAACTCCGACAAAACCGGGATCATTTATCGGAGCATCCCGCATAACAGAACCCTTGATGGTATCCATCGGAAGGAAGGTGGCACGGCCGCTGTCCGTCCGCTTGAGCATCTCAATAGCGGAGCGCCCGTCATTCCTCGTGCCGATCACAATATTCTGCCCTGCAGCACCGAGCGCCGTCTCCACAGCAAGGGCACATTCCTCATCGGTGCGGATCAGATTGGAGACCGGTCCGTGCACTCCGCGGATCGTTCCTCGTGCCGATTCACGCATCACCGTTCTGACCGCTTTGGAATATCCTTCAAAATCCTTTTCCATCTCAGCAAGCATCGAGATGCGGGAATCCATACTGCGAGTCTCTACGGAAAGGCGGTTGGCTTTTTCGGTTGCATCATTCAGAGCCTGTTCCCGGGAGGAGATCTTCATTCGGCAGCCGGAAAGCACGTTGTTGTTTGCATTGATCTCATTCTGCAGCTGATCGAGTTCTGAGCGGATCGTGTGCAACCGCTTTTCATTCTCCGCAATATTACTGCGTACTTCCGAAGCCCGGCTTTCCTGTTCGGAGATATCGGACTCCAGGCGTTTGGCGGCAGCTTCACTGCTGGTGATGTTTGCCCGGATCACCGCCAGAGCAGACTCGCAGGCTGCAGCTTCCGACTCTTTAGCGGAAAGGCGCTCTCTTGCCCGTTCACTTTCCTCATCTTTCCGGTGCATGCGTTCCGTGAGGCTCCCGGAGGCAGCATAGAGGGCTTCCAGATCCGCTTTCGCTTTCTCCAGAGCATTTGTCGCTTCCTCATATTCCTCCTGAATGGAAGAAGCACGTTCATGAAGCCGGTCAAGCGACGTCATCCAGGAAGAGATCTCGCGAATCCGAAGATCATCACGCAAAACCAGAAACTTCTTTGCCTTTTCCGATTGTTCCTTTAACGGACCGACCTGAAGTTCCAGCTCTTCTATTTTATCATTGATACGAACAAGATTTTCATCCGTCCGCTCCAGGCGGCGTTCTGCTTCTTCCTTCCGATAGCGATAACGCGAAATACCCGCCGCTTCGTCAAAGACTTCACGGCGGTCTGTACTTTTGGTAGAAATAATGTCGGCTATTTTTCCTTGCCCGATGACAGAATACCCGTCACGCCCGAGACCCGTATCAAACAGGAGGGAGTTGATATCTTTCAGCCGAACCTGTTCTCTGTTGATGAAATACTCACTGTCGCCGCTGCGGTAATAACGCCGCGTCAACTCAACTTCCGGGCTGTCAATGTCAAAAATATGGGCAGAATTATCAATAACAAGTGAAACTTCGGCAAATCCCATCGGGCTGCGCAGAGCTGTACCACCGAAGATAACATCTTCCATCTTGCTGCCGC